>NZ_CAWQOY010000113.1:0-54585 GCF_963896525.1 Nodularia sp. LEGE 04288 | reverse complement strand
CCCCGCAAGCGAGGCTACCGTGTACACACAAGTGATCGAATCGCCCCCTAACCCCCAATTCTGGGGGAACAAGAATTTTCAAAGTCCCCCAAGTTTGGGGGATTTAGGGGGCAGAACAAGCTCAAAAGCAGACAGGTAGGACTTGTGTGTACACCGTAGGCAAGCGAGGAGGGGAACTGGATGTCTGGTTAAATTCTATTTATGCATCTTTATCTTAAATTGGTATTACTTTAACCGCCCAGACCGCAGAATACTAAAAACTAGCCACAAACCTAATAAACTGGCAGCAGCAAAGAGGACACTACTTAAAAAAGAAAGTTGAGTTGTTTGGGCTTTGGTGGAAATAATCGCGGCTCCCATAATCAGAGAACCTACCAAAATGCTAAAAGATAATCTGTTAGCCGCATCATCCAGAGTGCGCCGCATACCATCTAAACCATTCAGGGAGAGATTCCACTGTAGGGTTTCCGAGGTAACTCGATCTAATAACAGTTCAATTTGCCGGGGAGATTGTAATGATAAACTCTTAATGTCTAGGGCAGTTCTTAAAAGCGATCGCACTGGATTATCGCCCAATAATTGCCGCCGAAACAAGTCTGTAATTAATGGCTTGATTTCATCAAATAAATTTACTTCTGGGTTGAATGTCCGGGCTACACCTTCTAAGTTAGCCAGGGTTTTGGCATATAAGCCCATATTGCTGGGTAAGCGAATTTTATTGTTACGGGCGACTTGCAAAATTTCATAAATTACCTGACTAAAATTCATTTCAGTCAAGCTGACATTATGATACTTCCGCAACATCCGGTCGTAATCATTTTCTAACCGTGACAAAATCACTGGCTGAGAAGAATCTGCTAACTGCAAAGTTAATTGAGCGCAGCGACCTGCATCTAAATCAATGATGGCTAAGAGCATTTCTGTTAATATCTGCTGGGTGCGGGGATCAAGCCTGCCCACCATTCCACAGTCTAAAAGCGCAATGCGACCATCTGCGAGATAAAATAAATTCCCAGGATGGGGATCAGCATGAAAGAAACCATCAATATATAGTTGCTGGAAAAAAGCTCGAAATAGCAAAGTAGTAATTTCTTGCCTTTGTGTATCAGCGTTTTTACCGTTTTCAATGCTGACCAAATTCGCTGAGAGCAACGGGACTCCATCCAGCCATTCCATGACCAATAATTTTTCGGTGGTTATGTCCCAGAAAATTTCTGCAACTACCAGTTGTGTGGGATCAAACCAGCGACTACGCGATAAATTCCGTCGCAGCTCATCGGTAAAACCAGCTTCTAGGGTAAAATCTAACTCGTCTTCTAAAGCTTTCGTAAATTCTTGAGCGACGGATTTGATGTCGTAGGTTTGCCCAAAATCTGTACGGGCTACTAAATCAGCAATACCTTGAATGAGAGCGATATCTTGAGCAACGGTGAGAGCAATTCCCGGACGTTGCACTTTCAAAGCTACTTCTCGACCATCTACCAATGTGGCGCGATGAGTCTGGGCGATTGATCCCGCCGCTACGGGGACAGGATTAATTGTACTGAAGGTTTCTTCTAGGGGGCGTTTGAGGTGCTTGCGGATGAATACTTCTACTTCTGACCAGGGAACTGGGGGTACTTCGTCTTGGAGAGTGGAAAGTTCCTCAATGTAGGCGGCGTTCAGTAAGTCTGGACGGGTAGAAAGTAGCTGACCAAGTTTGACATAAACTGGCCCCAAGTCTACCAGGATATTTTTTAGCACCGCAGGTGTGGGTAGCTGGGGTTGATCAGCTTTACCACCAGTCAGCAGCCTTCGCATATAGTCCCAGCCATTGCGGAGGACTACTTCGATGATTTCTCTTTGACGGGGAACGGTTTGGGTGAGGAACATTGTAGGGAGATGGGGAGATCAGGGAAATGAGAGAGATGGGGAGATTAGGGAATGGAGAAGAATATGCTGTATCTTTTGGTCTCTAGCTCCTAGTCCCTAGTCCCTAGTTCTTCAAACAGACATTTCAGTTATAATAGAGGCAACAAATGTTAAACCTCTGCTGAGGGTTTTAACTCTTAAAGCTTAACAACTACAACAGTTCAGTGAATCGGGGATCATTTGCGAGGGTTTTGAGAATCTGCTTAATTTCTTGAGTGCGGTTTTTGTTGACCACAAGAGTGACGTTGCGATCGCGCACAATCACCACGTCCTCTAAACCAATTGTAACAATCACATCTTCGGAATTAGTAGCATAAACAATAGCTCCCTGCGTATCTAAGCCCACATGGGTAGCAAGTTCTACATTAGGATTCTCTGGTTTTTTCAGTAAGCGCTCCAGTGCATTCCAGTCTCCCAAATCATCCCAACCAAATTCAACTGGCAAGACGTATGCTAAATTTGTCTTTTCCATGAGTGCATAGTCTATACTCTGTTTAAGCAACTCAGGATATATATCAGGGCCTTGTTGTTCTAATGGTTCGATTATTTCTGGCGCATGGGTATATAGTTCCTTGAGAACCACCCCAGCCCGAAACACGAACATTCCACTATTCCAGCTAAAACGCCCCGTAGATAAAAAAGTTTCGGCTGTTTCTCGGTTGGGCTTTTCAGTAAAGCGGTTGACGTGATAGGCTGGCAAATCATTAAATCTACCAATCTTTTCGCCTTGTTCGATGTAGCCGTAACCGGTTGATGGGAAAGTAGGCTTGATCCCCAAAGTGACAATCGCCTCTGTGCTTGCCGCTAACTGGGTAGCAGCATCTAAGGTGCGTTTAAACGCTTCTTGGTCATCTATCCAGTGGTCAGAGGGAAAAAAGCCAATGATCGCGTCTTCTCCGTAACGCTGCTTAATTTCCAAACTTGCCCAGGCCACGGCTGCGGCAGTGTCTCGCCCTTGTGACTCAATTAATAAATTTTGATCTGGCAGTTCAGGTAGTTGTTGTCTCACACCTGCGGCTACCTGACTAGAAGTAATGACCCAGAGGTTATTCCAACCGCTTGTAACTGTAATTAGTCTATCGGCAGTTGCTTGTAATAGACTTCTAGAGCTACCATCAAGACTTAAAAATTGTTTGGGTCGGTCTTTGCGACTCAGGGGCCAAAAACGCTCACCTTTGCCACCGGCAAGAATTACAGGGAACAGTAGATTACTCATGTTGTCATACAGACTTAGCTCAGATCACTATCAGTGTACAGTGAGCTTTTGCCCTGGACAGATTTGTGGCTGCGATTAACATACCTTTAGGGAGTGGTTGAGTGGGGAGATAATTTGTGATTAAACAATTTCAATGGTCAGAAAATCAGGTGCCGTCTCAACAAGTACCAGAATTAGAGCTAGAGGAAAGACCTCAACAAGTACAATGGGCAGAAAATGAGCTAGGAATTGAACAGCCATCAGCCTCAAATCTGGAGATAGTCCCTCATGAGCCAGGAAACATTTCCCGTAGTGTTGTGGAGTCTGTGGGTGCAATTCCCAATGAGCTTTACGACAGATTAGGATTGACCATGCCTCGATGGCTACTGTGGACATTGACAGTAGTCGTGGGGATAGTTCTATCCGGTCTGCTGGTATCGACATTGGCGCTGTGGACTCCACTGTGGAGCAATCTTGATCGAACAGATGAAGAATTGGGATTTTCTGGCAAAGATGACCAGAAAGTGCCATTACCTGGGGAATTATGGGGCAATATTTCCCAGTATAAACTATCACGGCCAATGAATATTTTGATTATGGGAGTTGATCCCATTCAAGGTGCTGTTGATGGCTCACCGGAAAGTTTTGCTGGCACCAGCGATACCATGTTACTGGTCAGGCTTAACCCCAGCGATCGCACTATGCGGGTACTCTCAATTCCCAGGGATACGATGATTGCTATCCCCGAAAAGGGATTGACTAAGGTATCTGATGCCAATGCTCAAGGCGGGCCGGTTTTGGCAGCACGGGTAGTTAGCCGGACTTTAAACAATGCCCCTATTCATCGCTATATCCGCATATCTACTAGTGGTTTAAGGCAGTTAGTTGATCAATTGGGTGGGGTTGATGTTTTTGTACCCCAAGAAATGGAATATCAAAACACCAGCAGTCAGTTATCTATGAATTTAGCTACTGGTTGGCAAACCCTCGACGGTGAAAAGGCTCAAATGTTTGCCCGGTTCCGTGAGCCAGGACTAGGGGATCTACCACGGGTACAACGACAGCAAGCCCTAATGACAGCGTTACTTCAACGTCTTAATAGTCCGACTGTCTTACCCAGATTACCGCAATTAACCCGCCTGATGCGGAAATATTTTGACACAAATCTCAAAATAGAAGAAATGATGGCTTTAGTCAATTATTCTGTCAACTTGGAACGGGATAATTTACAAATGACTATTTTGCCTGGTAATTTCAGCCGATTCAGTCAAGATCCCAATAGTTATTGGCTGAATTTGAATGGACAACAGTTACTATTGAATAATTATGTTGGGGTAGATGTACCTGGTCTAAAGTCTGATTTACGTCCAGTTCATCAACGCACAATTGCTATTCAAAATGCTTCCAATCAACCTCAACTCACAGAAAAAGTTATTCGCTATCTCAAACAAAAAGGTTTTACAAATGTTTATGCGATGTCGGATTGGCCTGATACCCAAAGGGAAACTCAGATTCTCGTCCAGAAAGGCAATCGACAAACAGGAGTTGAACTACATGAAGTCATAGGCTTGGGTAAAATTGATGTGTTGGCAACTGGGGATTTAGGATCTGATCTGACAATTCGTATTGGTAAAGATTGGAAATAGTCATTGGTCATTGGTCATTAGTCATTAGTCATTGGTGATTATTTGATTTTGGTTTCCGCGTAGCGGTGATAGTCTATGAGACTATTGGCTAATGATCATCAATCAAGTTGATAAAGTTATGAAAAAGTTTTTACTGCGATTATTAAGTTTGTTTGTGATTTTGGTTTTGGCTTGGTTATGGGTGATGATCAATCCTCAACCGGCTTTTGCTCAAATCAACACCATCAATTACAGCAATGCTAGTCTCCAAAATCGTGATTTTTCTAACACAGATTTAGCTGGGGTAACTTTTGTGGCGGCGGAAATGCGGGGGGCAAATTTTCAAGGCGCAAATTTAAAAAATGCGATTCTGACTAAGGGTGTTTTACTCAATGCTAATTTGGAAAATGCCAATCTTGAAGGCGCTTTAGTGGATAGTGTGACGATGGATGGGGCAAATTTAAAAAATGCTATTTTTACGGAAGCGACTATGACCCGGAGTCGGTTTTTTGATGCGGACATTACTGGTGCGGATTTTACTGATGCTTTGATAGACCGTTATCAAGTGGCGTTGATGTGCGATCGCGCTGATGGCGTAAATCCAGTTACCGGGGTGGCGACACGGGATAGTTTGGGATGTCGGTAGAAGAAGCAGGGGAGCAGGGAGCAGGGAGCAGGGGGGAAGACTTTGGGCTAGTAACACCATCTTTCTTCGCGCTCTTTGCACCAAGGCGCTTCATTTCCATAATCTTAGCTGGGAAGTGAAACACCAACGAATTACGAATTAAGAATTACGAATTACGAATTAAAAACTTAGTGACACAAGAAGATCCGAAACCTTCTCGTTCTTTTGCGGGAATTGCTGGCATTGTAGCGGCGGCTACATTAATTAGTAAAGTATTTGGTTTAGTGCGACAACAAGCGATCGCAGCTGCTTTTGGTGTTGGTGCTGCGGCTACTGCTTATAGTTACGCTTACATTATTCCGGGTTTTTTATTAATTCTACTAGGTGGTGTGAATGGACCATTACACAGTGCAGTGGTCAGTGTTTTAGCCAAGCGCAAACGGGAAGAAGGCGCGCCACTGGTAGAAACAGTCACAACTCTGGTGGGTGGATTACTGTTGCTTGTGACGTTTGCTCAGATTTTCTTTGCTGATACGATTATTGATATTGTCGGTTATGGCTTAGAACCGACTACAAGAGCGATCGCTATTCAACAAATCCGCATCATGGCCCCAATGGCTTTATTTGCAGGTTTAATTGGCATTGGTTTCGGTACACTCAACGCCGCCAATCAATATTGGTTACTTTCAATTAGTCCCTTATTATCCAGTATTACTGTAATTGCTGGGATTGCCATCTTAACAGGGCAACTAGGTAAAGATATTATTCAGCCAAAATACGCCCTCATCGGTGGTATGGTCTTAGCTTGGGGAACCCTAGCCGGGGCAATTCTCCAGTGGTTAGCACAGCTAATTGTGCAGTGGCGCTTAGGACTGGGTACATTACGCCTGCGGTTTGATTTTAAATCCCCTGGGGTGCAAGAAGTCATTAGAATCATGACACCGGCGACAATTTCCTCTGGAATGATGCCCATTAATGTCGCCACTGACCTATATTTTGCTAGTCCGATCCCCGGTGCGGCGGCTGGCTTTAATTATGCCAATCTCCTTGTGCAGACTCCTTTAGGGATAATTTCTAATATTATTCTGCTACCTCTGTTACCAATGTTTGCAAAATTGGCTGAACCAGAACATTGGCCAGACCTGAAATTACGCATTCGCCAAGGAATATTGCTCACCGCCGTGACTATGCTACCTTTAGGGGCGCTGATGATCGTGTTATCTGTGCCAATTGTGCAGATAGTATATGAACGAGGTGCTTTTAAACAAGAGGCTACACAGTTGGTTTCATCCCTGCTGATTGCTTACGGAATTGGGATGTTTGTTTATTTGGGGCGTGATGTTTTAGTACGGGTGTTTTACGCCCTGGGCGATGGACAGACACCCTTTCGCATTAGTATTTTTAACATTTTCCTTAACATTTTCCTAGATGCGATTTTGGTGAAACCCTTTGGCGCGACTGGTATTGTGTTAGCAACAGTAGGCGTAAATTGCAGTTCGATATTAATGCTGTTATGGTTACTTGACCGCAAACTCAATGGTTTACCTTGGCGTGAGTGGAGTTTGCCAATTTTGGGCTTGACTGGGGGTAGTGTGGTCGCTGGGTTAGCCAGTTTTGGAACTTTGGTCGGTTTGCAGCAGTTGTTAGGTACGCAGGGGTTAATCATTCAACTGTTGCAGTTGTGTGTATCAGGCTTAGTGGGGATTTTGGTGTTTGCAATTATTGTGTCATTCCTGAAAATACCAGAGGTTAATACCTTTGTGGTGCGGATGCGTCAGCGATTTTTAAAGAGATAATTGTTTACCAAATTTTTCATCCTTAAGTGTCTGGTTTTGCGGAGTTAATTGTTTCATAATAGCAACAGCTGTTCTACAGTCAACGAATCAGAACATTAGGAGAAAGATGATTATGGGTCTGTTTGATCAAATTATCGGTGCTGTGAGCAATCCCAATCAACAAGCTAGTTTAGGTCAACTCGGCAGTATTATTAACACTGTTAATCAGCTGAGTAATACCACTGGTACAAATCCTTCAACGATACAATCGGTTATTGGTGTAGTTGGTAACCATGTACGTTCTGCTTTACAACAGAAACAAGCCTCAGAAGGTAATGAAGCAACCCAAGCATTGGTTAATCAATATGCTGGGACTTCTTCTAACCCTCAAGCCGTCAGTTCCCTGTTTCCTCCGCAAATCCAACAGCAGGTAGCACAGATAGCTTCCCAACATACAGGATTAGATGCTGGTACAATTGTGCAATTGTTACCTGTGATTGTGCCTCTAGTATTAAATTTATTGCAATCTGGTGCTAATACCCAAAATCCTCAAACTAGTGGAAATTCTGTCTTGAATTCTTTCTTGGATGCCAATGGGGATGGAGATGTCAATGTTGCCGACGCTATTCAATTATTTAGTAAATATGTTGGCAAGTAGTCGGGAAAATTGTAGAGTCAAGAAAAGTCCTAAGTATTGCCCTACTCAACTCCCCCTATGACTACCGCACCCTTAAGCTGGCAAGAACTAGAAACCCTCACGGACTATCAAATAGATACTGTTAATGGTATCACCAACGCTAGAGCCAGGTTACGCTTGTTTGGTCAGCCCGAATCCGATGTGCGGGTAACGCTGTACCGTGATAACCACGCCTGGTGTCCTTACTGTCAAAAAGTTTGGTTATGGCTAGAGGAAAAACAGATCCCCTACCGTATTGAAAAAGTGACAATGTTCTGCTATGGGGAAAAAGAAAGTTGGTACAAACGTAAGGTTCCATCAGGAATGCTCCCGGCGATTGAGCTAGATGGACGGATTATTAAGGAAAGCGATGATATTTTGATCGCTTTGGAAAAAGTTTTTGCTCCATTGAACCAAGGGATGGAAGACCGCAGCGTGCTGACTCTACGTCAATTAGAACGACTTTTATTTAGAGCTTGGTGTATGTGGCTGTGTTCTAAAGCTGCTTCCTCTCAACAAGAACAACGCCACCGAGAACAATTTATCACAGTGGTGGCTAAGGTCGAGGAGGCTTTGGGTAGCACCTCAAGCCCTTACTTTCTGGATAGCTTCGGTATTGTTGATGTGATTTTTACGCCATATCTGGAACGGATGAATGCGAGCCTTTACTACTACAAAGGCTACTCCCTGCGAGAGGAAAACCCTCGCTTAAGCGCATGGTTTGCGGCAATGGAAAGCCGACCTACTTACTGCGGTACTCAGAGCGATTTTCACACCCACGCACATGATTTACCGCCCCAGATGGGGGGCTGTTGGGAAAACGGCGAACCCCAGATGCTTCTCAATAAAGCGCGGGTGGATAACGGTCCCTGGTTTGGACTACCAGATGTTTCTTATCCAGAACCGGAAAACTCCCGCATGGAAGCTCTTCAACGAACTATCAAACACCGCATCAATATTATCCGAGTCAACCCCTTAGATGATAATTTGTTTGATCAAGCGCTACGTTGTGCTTTAACTCAGATGATGACTGGTGAAGACTGTGTACCTCCATCGGGATCTGATGTTGCTCTACGATATTTGCGCGATCGCATTAATGTACCACGAGATATGTCCATCTACGCAGCCAAGCGATTGAGGGAATCCCTGGAGAAAACCGCAGCCCTTGCAGGTAATGGGCAGCCAGACCCTATTCCCACTCAGCATCGACGAGATCAAGACCCGTCTAACTTTGTCATCCAGTAGGATTCAGCACTAAAAACAACCAAAAAAATGATTCCCAAACACAAAGCTCCCCGACTTCTTCAATAAATCGGGGAGCTGATTAGCTAAATAAGCAATTCAAAAATTATTAACTAATACGGCCATTTCCAATCGCGAATATCTGGCATATCATCACCGTATTTCTGAATGTAATGCTTGTGTTCAATCAGCTTATCTTCTAACATCTGCTTGACATAAGCAGCTCTAGAACCTAGTTGTGGTACGCGGTCAATTACGTCCATTACTAGGTGAAAGCGATCAAGATCATTCAGTACAACCATATCAAAGGGAGTAGTGGTAGTTCCTTCTTCTTTATAACCACGCACGTGTAAGTTTTTGTGGTTGGTTTGGCGATAAGTTAGGCGATGAATCAGCCAAGGATAACCATGAAAAGCAAAGATGATCGGTTTATCTGTGGTAAAGATGGTATCAAATTCTTTACTGCTTAAACCGTGGGGATGCTCACTTTGGGGCTGTAGTTTCATCAAATTGACTACGTTTACTACCCGCACCTTTAATTCTGGGAAGTGCTGGCGGAGAATATCTACGGCTGCTAATGTTTCTAAGGTGGGAACGTCTCCAGCACAAGCCATGACTACATCTGGTTCGCTACCTTTATCGTTACTAGCCCATTCCCAAATACTCAGTCCTTTGGTGCAGTGCTTGATAGCGGCATCCATATCTAGGTATTGTAATGATGGTTGCTTACCTGCAACGATGACGTTTACATAGTGACGACTTCTCAAGCAATGGTCTGTGACTGATAGCAAAGTATTCGCATCGGGTGGTAGATAGACGCGGATAATCTCGGCTTTTTTGTTGAGTACATGGTCGATAAAACCAGGGTCTTGGTGAGAGAAACCGTTGTGGTCTTGTCGCCAAACGTGTGAAGTGAGTAGGTAGTTGAGGGATGCTATGGGTCGCCGCCAAGGTATATCACGGGTGGTTTTTAACCATTTGGCGTGCTGGTTGAACATCGAGTCAATGATGTGGATAAACGCCTCATAGCAGGAGAAGAAGCCATGACGACCTGTAAGTAGATAGCCTTCTAACCAGCCTTGACAATTGGTTTCACTCAGGACTTCCATCACCCGACCATTGGGGGAAAGATTTTCGTCTTCTGGGAGAATGTCGGCTACCCAAGTCCGGTCTGTAACTTCTAAAACAGCCCCGATGCGATTTGAGGCTGTTTCGTCAGGGCCAAAGATGCGAAAGTTGCTGCTTTCTTCGTTGAGTTTCATCACATCCCGCAGAAGCTGTCCCATTACTTTGGTAGCTTCGGCGTAAGTTGTCCCTGGGTGGCTAACATCAACAGCATAGTCTGGAAAATCAGGCATTTTCAGATCACGCAACAGCATACCGCCGTTGGTGTGAGGATTGTCGCCCATGCGTCGATGTCCGAGGGGCGCTAGTTCTGCTAGTTCGGGAATTAGTGTACCGTTAGCATCGAAGAGTTCTTCTGGTTTGTAACTCTTCATCCAGTCTTCGAGTAATTTCAGGTTTTCTGGGTGGTCGATGACATTACCAAATGGTACTTGATGCGATCGCCAGGAACCTTCAGTTTTTTTGCCATTAACTTCCTTCGGCCCTGTCCAACCTTTGGGGGTTCTGAGGATAATCATCGGCCACTGGGGACGCTTGCTGAAACCATGTACACGGGCTTCTCTTTGGATACTTTGAATTTCGGCGATCGCAATATCTAAAATTCCCGCCATTTGCTGGTGAACATCTGAGGGTTCGACACCTTCGACAAAGTAAGGTTTGTAACCATAACCTAAAAAGAGGTTTTCCAATTCCTCATAACTCAACCTGGCTAATAGGGTGGGGTTAGCAATTTTATAGCCATTCAGGTGTAATATCGGCAGCACTGCACCATCATGGACAGGATTGAGAAATTTGTTGGAATGCCAACTTGTAGCTAAAGCCCCGGTTTCCGCTTCACCATCACCCACAACAGCCGCCACAATTAAGTCTGGGTTATCAAAAGCCGCACCATAGGCATGAACCAGAGCATAACCTAGTTCACCACCTTCATGAATCGAACCAGGAGTTTCTGGTGCAACGTGACTAGGAATACCACCTGGGAAAGAGAACTGTTTGAAGAGTTTCTTCATTCCCTCAGCATCCTGGGAAATATTGGGATAATATTCGCTGTAAGTACCTTCTAGGTAAGTATTAGCTACTAATCCAGGGCCGCCATGACCAGGGCCTGCAATGTAAATTGCATTGAGGTCATACTTTTTAATTACTCGGTTGAGGTGAACATAGATAAAGTTCAGCCCTGGTGTGGTTCCCCAATGTCCCAGAAGTCGGGGTTTAATGTGTTCCGGTCTTAACGGTTCTCTCAGTAGGGGATTGTCGAAGAGATATATTTGCCCAACTGAAAGATAGTTAGCCGCACGCCAGTAAGCATTGATTTTATGCAGTTCTTCATCTGCTAAAGGCTTTGTTTGTGGAGTACTTGTTAAAGTCATATTAGCCTCTATTCCAAAATTATTTTGATCAGGTCGTCAGTATGCCAGTTTAGTGGTTTGTGGTCAGCAGTCCATCTGACTTATGACTAATTGTTCCAGGTGTTGCGGAAATATTAGGCATAATTATGCATAATTACTGTGACTCAATTGAAAATAAGTAATTGAGTAATGCCTATGATGTTTCCATGAAAGGCTAACAAATTTACTATCCCATTAAACAAGTTTTCATCTTCATTTTAAGTTTCATTTAATATCTTTTGGCAAAAAATATCAGGTCATGGATTAATATAGCGATTCCTACAAGGTTGTTTTCAGGCGCATATTTGAGTTTAGTCGATGTTTGATAGCATCGCGCCTCTGATTCCTGGGTTTGCACTCTCAAAAAACAGTTCTTAGGTTCACGCCCCTATGAAGTTGTACTATACTCAATTTACTCTTACCCGAAACCGGATAAACCCATAAGAATTAGTGGGATCACCTGAACTTGTACTATTAGGCACATTGCCTAAATTCACAACTATAGCCCCATTGGTGTTAGAACCGCCACAGTTAATATTAGGGTAGACATCTGTGGGTTCTATTCCTACGGGAAAATATTGACCATTATCAATATCCTGAATACCAGTAAGAGCGACTAAATTACTATCATAACTGAGAAGAATACCTTTGTCTGTGCCTGGATCAATGCTATTAAAAGCGGTGGGAATAAAAGTGGTATTTTGGGGAAGGCGATCGCACATCAATACATTTAAGGCAGTAGTATCACCTGTAGACAGAAAATAGATGGTATATTCTAACTCATCTCCTGGAACAATATTACCACCATTTAACCGACCTTGTAAGTAATTAGCAGGCCAATTAGGCTGATTATCATCTGCATCGTAGGGAGCCGGTACATAATTTGGAGAGTTGATATCATCAACCCCGTCAATTAAATCTGTGTATTGGGTAGAATTAACTGCCGTAATCCGTTTAACTAAAATAATATTGGGGTTATTAGCCAGAGGTTGATTAAACCCAAAATTTTGCTCAGTTATGTTATTACCAGCAACATTAATAGGTAAATTATTGGCTGTACCTAATATCTGTCCATTGGGAATATTTGGATCATTAGTATCAACTCGAATTGTGTAGTTGCCATTACCAACACCAAGAAAAACGTATTCACCATTAGCCTTTGTATTGGCAGTGGCGACAACGTTATTAGTAGCATCTATTAATTGTAAAGTAACGTCCGCAGGTAAATTCGGCTCACCATTATTCAAAATATCATCTTCATTTTCATCTTGGTAAAGAGTACCGGAGACAGTAGACAGAGTATCAAGCATAAATATAGCTCCTCCGGTCATTAAGTCTAGCCCCCCTTCTCCTGAAGCACCAAGGGTATCAGTAGGAAAATCCGTGAGATTAACTAGATTATTACTACTAGTAATATCATTGGGAAAAATGGCATAACCATAGATTATTTGACCATCAAAGTCTGTGAGAGCGTCTATAGAAACATAAATACTAGCTATGGGTTGTGAACCAACTAAGTGTGAAGGTCTGAATTGTGGTTCACCTTCCTCTCGGCGCATGACTGCACTGTTAATGTTAAATCCAGAGTTACCCCAGGTACTTGCAGGAATATTTTTTAATTGTCCAAATGCGCTGGGATTACCACTGGCATCTAGGGCTGTGATTGGCGCTATCTTGAAGGGGTCATTACCACCGCGTTCTAAAATTAGAAAACCGATGTCTGCGGCTGATGCGACGGGTATGGATATACCTTCGGAAACAATATAATCAATGCGTTCAATGTTATTGCTAGCAACTGAATTATCATTGGAAAAGCCATTATCAACACCTTTGTTAATGATAGTACCCAGCAAAGCCTCTTCCATTGTATTGGTATAAGACGAGCGCATTTGAGTGTTATTGTTTGACTCAAAGAAAATGAGTTGTCTTTCTCCAGTAGTGAAGGCGTTATCTACGCGGCGAAATTGTAGTTTGTCAGCTACTAGTATTAAAGAGTAGTTGTTAGCTCCAATTTGAAAAGCTGAAAGCCTTAAATCATTGGTTGCGCCCACACCAAATTCTAAATCAATATTGCTGTTACAACCTGTGGGGTAATTACCAGCATCACATGGAACTCCTACTTGAGTGCTATAACTACTTGCTGGTCTTGTTTCGTAGGTGGCAGTTAGGCTAGTTACACCTACTTGGGCGGCGACTGGACTGGCTGTGAAGAGTGCGATCGCACTTGCTATTCCTAAAGAAATTTCACGCACAGTCGCAGTGGCGCAGAGGGTGGGAGTTTTGATGTTTGGTTTGTTGTGGTTTTTGTTCATTCCCCTATCTCCTTTTAAGCTGTTCGACTAAGGTTGTGATGACAGCGTTGGTGGTTTTTGTGTCCTTGAGTCGATTGACTAAGGTTTTGACCATCGATGCTTGTGGCTGGGGTGGGGGAATTTTTTGTAAGCCAAAGCCGTCAAATAATTCGTTGAGTTTCACCGTTATACCTACATAGGGACCACCGCCGGAACGTGTCCCAGAAAAATCGCGATCGTCAACTTTACCCAAAACATAGCCGGCGGCTAGTCGCAGGTTAGGGGTGAGATAGTAGCCAGTTTCCACAACAAACCCGGTTTCTGTATAGTTAGATTGATGAATTACACGAGCTTCTGTGACTAAATCCATGCTGTATCCCAGGCGATAGGTAGCCCGTAATTGTCCCAGATTTACTGTGCTTGTGCCGGCTAAATCGTTAGCTAAGTACGAGGTGCTGTTACGAAGGGCGTATTTACCGTAAAATTCCCATTGCCAATTGGGGGCGTAAATAGCTTCGGCGGCAAAGGTATGATCTTGAGAACCTGTACCAGTCCCTAAAAATATGGTTTCGGGAATGGTTGCGGGATTTTTGCGGTATTCATAACGCAATAAGGCGTTAAATTTATCATTTTTGGGGTCGCGGTAGGCTAAACCTACTCTGAGACTGGCTGTATCTCCTAATCCTATTAATCTTTGGTTGGCGGAACTGGCTTGTTGATAACGGACTAAGGCGGTGAGAGATGATGAAACTTTACCAGTAACTCCAGCGGAAATTACGGTATTATTTCCACTGCCAGAACTACGATGTTCATAACGGGCGCTGGCTTTATAGTTGGGGTTATCTGTATATTCCAAGCCGACACTGTAACTATCACCACCTGTGAAGCCAAGAGAGGCAGCACTTTGACCGATGGCGAAGGGTTGAAGAAATTGTTGTCCTGCGCCGGTGGTTCCCAGAAATTCGCCAAATACGTGTTCGTAAGCTACATTTAACCGCAAACCAGGGGCAATTGTCCAACGGTTTTTTAGACCGACTGCGCCTTGGGTGGTAATTTGGTTCGCACCACCTAAAATTGAGTAACGTCCGGTAATGCTGGTATCTGGACTTAGTTTGTGTTCGCCGTTGACACTCAAATTGGTAATGGAGTTACCGTCAAATTGACCACCACTATAAAACTGTTGAGACAGACTAATATTAATTCCGGGTATTGCTGCCCAATTGATCCCTAAGATGCTACGGTCTGGATAAACTGTGTCTGTTTGATTGGATATGGTTAGTTCATTTTGGGCTAAGAAAGTGAGGTTTTCGGCAATAGGAAGGCTGAGACGCGAACGCAATTGGTCGGATTTACTGGTTAAGGAGTCGGTAGCAATGCGGTCTTCTCGATCCCGATGAATCCAATCGAAGTTGACAGTAGCACTACCCAGTTGTTGCTGTATCCCGGCGGTAATTGTGGTGAGGGAATTATCAACTTTGCTACCGGGAATTGCTGTCGAACCTGGTGCAAATAATTCTTCGAAGGTATCTAAAGGCTGTGGGGCAATGCCAAAATTATCTTCGTGGTCGTATTGTACCCTCAGATTAGTGGTAGAAGTTAATTTACCTATTAATTGCGCTCCATAACGAGTTTGTCCGGGAACGAAACTAATTGTGGCATTATTGGCAAAACCGGTATCAGCAAAGCGATAATATCCCCGACCTTGAAGACCATTAAAAATCTCGCCTTGGGCTTCTAAACGATAAGCTTGACCATTTACCAATCCCATTAAGTCGGAATCATTGGTGGAATGGGCATATTCTGCCATTAATTTCCGGTTTGAACCGAGAGAAATCATCGCATCTGCACCATACAGTTCAAAGCCGCGCACTCCTTGATTTTCCCGGATGTAAGTTGCAGCTAACCAACTTTCTTGGTTAATGATGCGAGATAAGTTGTATTGCAAACGTCCAGCAGCGATATTGCTGTTGGTGTCTTGACTCTCATATTGGTAACTGGTGACGATGCGGCGAACTAAAACTTCTCCGTTGTTACTGATATCTGTACGCAGAATGGGTTCCCGGAATAAAATTGTGCCGCGATCGTAATCAATTTCATAATCTGGGCCGCGGTTGAGCTGTTGACGTTCTACCACGGTTCCGGGACGATTCAATTCTTCTAATTCCAAAAAGACGTTTTCACTACCGGGAACTAATAGCCGCCGAGAAAGGAAGTAAAAACCGCTAGTACCATCAGGGGCGATCGCATCTCGTTGAAAGCTCTGGACGTTATTACCGTAGAAACCCGTAAATTGAAAGTCGCCGAAGTTGTAATTAGTTTTAAAACCGTGCAGTTGTCGCGTCAGGGCTGTATATTGCTGTGACTGACGCGCAAATTCTTCTGTGTTGTAGTCTCCCCACATGGCATAATCGGGGGATGTTCCGGGAATTTGGCTCGAACGCTCGAACCGCAGATATAAGCTGTCACTGGAAGGAGTCAGGACGTGAACAGTAGAACTATCACCGTAAACCGGATAGTTTTGCTCCCGAAATTGATCGTTCCGAAATAGTCGCGTATCACAGTTACAGTCTTCGTTGAGATTCCGCTGACTGTCATAAGCACCTGTAAACAACCAATCTCCGACTTTTCCCGTAGCAAAT
Organism: Nodularia sp. LEGE 04288; assembly: GCF_963896525.1. NCBI lineage: Bacteria > Bacillati > Cyanobacteriota > Cyanophyceae > Nostocales > Nodulariaceae > Nodularia > Nodularia sp. LEGE 04288. Next base: position 38,093 of record NZ_CAWQOY010000113.1, on the reverse strand, counting down.
ACGGCAGAACGCACATCTAATTGGCTATTATTGTCTTTGTCTGGGGGCAGGAAATCTCGAAATCTACTGTAAAAATTAGTACTTCTACCTCCAAAACGGACATCAATTACCCCAGTTACCAAACTAGAGCGCAAAGCTGTTTGGAATTGTAATTGAGTAAAGGCTTCTAAGTTATTAGAAATCGCGCGGATACGCACTGTTTGAGCTTGTAAAGGCGATCGCAATTGGGCTGTAAATTGTCCCCCCTTAGCCTCAACTTGAAATCCGGGTTCGTCGGGTTTGAAATCGGCGCTGACAAACTCACCAGCTGTAGGGATGAGAGTGACAACAGCATTGCGATTCGAGCGATTGCCATTTTCATCAATCAGTTCACCTCTAATTGTGGCGACGGAACGGCCATCCGCAGGGATAGCGGCTTCCAGGGTTTCCACTTTCAGTTGGGTGGGCGCTCCCCGCACTGTCACCTGGACTGTTACCGGCGCTTCTGTCTCACCTACTATTTGTGCAGAGATTTGATTTATCCCTTCTTTGAGGGAGACACCATACCATGTCTGCGTTACTAAGTTGGTCTTGTCATTGGTTTCTGTTCTCCCAATTAAAGTCCGGTCTGCCAACAGGCCATTGACACGCAGTTCGATGTCTTTACCTACCGGAAATTGTAAAATTACCGTACTAGCTGGTACATCTGCAATTGTATCGGCAGTGGGAGTGAGAATCTTGACAATAGGCGCTTCTTCTGGTGTCTGTGCTAGTTGCAGTAAACCTTTGGGTAGTGGGTTGTCAAAATAAGCAGGGGAGCAGGGAGCAGGGAGCAAGGGAGAAGACCCAGAGGTCGCTTGTAATGGGGCGCTTAAGAGTACCTCGGCTTCGCTTTGCTCCGCGCAGAGAGTTCGGGCTTGTTCCCCCTGCTCCCTGCCCCCTTCCCCTCTGCCTCTTCGGTCAGTTGCTGGTTGAAACGATGGAATTTCTGTGGGAGGGGTGGATAAAGATGATGTTTGACTCTCGGCTTTTAACTTGGCTATTTGACGCAACTTTTCCCGGAATTTCGGGTTTTTTGTGGGTTGCGGTTTGGTGATTTCAGATGATAAGGAATCCCCAGTCCCCAATTCCTGCTCCCCAGTCCCCTCGAAGTTAAGAGAAGAATCGGAGTTTTCTGGCGCTGCGGCATTAGCGATCGCCGGATATAATATCATGCTGATAGCTCCGGCCATGGCTGCCATCAACTTCAAATTTAAAGTATTTCCTGGTGCTATGGCTTTCATTTCTCGACTTGCTCCTGGAGACTGGGGGTAACTGCGAAGTTCATCCGCACCAAACCACCAGGCTCTAAACGTACTAAGCGAGATTGGCTATTGCGTTCGCGGAATTTTTGATTGGGAGCCAAGGTATAACCAGGTACACTACTGAGGTCTAAGACTCCTGTATGGCTTCCGGGTAACATATTGGCTACGGAAAATAAGCCGTTTACATCAGTAGTAATGCGGTTGCCATTTTGTAAAATCACTACTGCATCGGCAACACCAAGTTCTCCGGGCTGTTGTTCACCATCAAAGTTTTTATCTACAAAAACCCGTCCGATAATTGTCCCGGAATCTGAGGTAATTCCTGGGCGGATTCTTAAGTAATGGGTAACTGGACCATCTTTGATCGTAAAATTGTTATCAACTCGTTGTGCATTCACAATGGCACTATTTCGACCACTACCCCGCACAGCATCGGGAGTTAGTTGTACGGCGTAGACTATATTTAAGATTTTGCCGATGGGAATGGTAGTTTGGGGATTGAATGTGATGCTAGACCCGTTGTGTGAAGTAGTGATTTCTACTAGCTGACGGTCGATTTCTCCTCTGACTGATGTGGGTAAAAATCTGAATCCTAGAGGTAAATTATCAGTCACAATTAAATTGGTCAAAGCTGCATCACTTTGATTGCGAAGCGAAATCCGATAAATGGCTGTATCTCCGGGTTCTGCTGTAGCGCGATCGCCTGTTTTGAGAATCTGCAACTGATTGGTTTGACACATCCCCGTGGTGAAGCGAAAGGCTAATAAATCCAGTCCGACAGTTTCGGCATTGGGGACAACAACCACCGTATCTGTAAAGCTAGTATCGCCTGTGGTAGTGATGGGTTCACCATCTAAAGAAGTCGCTACATATCGAATAACATTGTTATTAGTATCCCCATTATTTTCTAATATTTTAATTCTGATGCGTCGTTGCTGATAAATAGAGTTATTCGGGGGATTAACCACAAAAATATAGGTTTTTCCGGGGTCAGTTTGACCAATATTCGGATCTAATAAAAAGTTATAAGTACCACGTGGCTCTTGATTATTTAAGAAATAGGGATTAATATTCTGAATATTTGGTTGTAATCCAGCCGGAACATTGTTATTAGGAATATCAGGTAATTCTGTGCGGGTTAGGGTAACTAATTCACCTAATTCTGTTTCTGTGGGATCGTTAGGATCTAGTTCATAAACACCAACAGAAAAATCTGTATAATCTGGTAAAAGTTCCCCACTGCAACCTAAAATTCTGCCGAAGGGGTCAATTAATGGAATGCTGAGAGTATTTGTATCTATCTGGGTAGAAGTGCCTTCAAATTTCAGATCGCTCCCAGGGACTGTATAAGTATAACGAGCTTGATTATTAATAGTTGGCAGCGCTCCTAAATTGTCAGATTCGGCGGCTGTGACATATATAGAACTGTACAATATACCTCCTATGAAAAAAGTTGCGGTTAACTTTTGCAACCATCTGTAATTAAAAAACTTTTTTTTTCCCTTGGACAACCGATTCACTAAATATTTCTCCTCTCAGGAACCTAGTAGGATGTGGGTAAATCAATTTGGGATTTTGGATTTACTCCACCCTAAAGTGTGGAGCTTGAGGATTTTAGATTGGCGTTAGCGAAGCGTACACAGCGCAGCGAGTATTTTGGATTAATTCCGCCCTGAAGGAGCGGGGCTTGTACCGAAATTCCCAATCCAAAATCTAAAATCCAAAATCTTTCGGTAAATAGAGGGATGTAGAGATTGAGTAATGCAACATCTCTCCCAGAATTTGGCTTGACATTAAATCGGTTTTATAGGCAGAAATAGTCACACCAAATTTACCCTCAATAAATTACCCAACAATTAGCGCACTTGCACCTGATAATTGGCTTGGACTGTGGTTTTACCATCTACCACGGGTAAATATAAGCGGATATGAGTGTAAGCGCTGGCTGGTGCTGGCTGATTTTCTACATTCCCATTAGGTAAGGTAACTTTGACTGTGGGGTTTTCAACAAAGTTACGTCCGCCATCAATGCTGTAAGTGATTTTACTATTTTTGTTGACATCAGCTTTTGCCGACTTCGGCACATATACCATACCTTGAGGAATGGGTTGATTGAGAGTCAGATTTTTAACTGGGCGATCGCTGGTGTTTTCGCCAATTATTGTATAACGTAGAACATCACCTGGTTTGACTGTGACTTTACCTTGTAAAGCTTGCCATTGCTTAACTTGCTTACCTTGCTGATCCTGGGTAATGACTTGCTTTTCGGCTTCTAAGCGCAACTGTACTTGACCTTTGGCCGCATTTTGTGCGATCGCACTGCTGGAGTCCCAAATCTTACCTAATCCTGGTATATTACCAACAAACGGCACTGTGGCAATTAAAGCGATCGCACCGATACCGACAACTGAAATCCGCTTCATTTTCATACCCTCAAAAACTGCTGTAATTTGATTTCCTCCAAGAGATGTAGAGACATAGCATTGCTACATCTCTACAAAGAGTTAGTTCACTCTACGTTGGAAAGTAAACGTCCCATCTGCATTGGGTACGACAGTTCCCACATTATTTGTATACCTAGTGACATCTGTATTTACCGTTGTACCAGTGGTAGTGGTAGTGACCGGATTAGTTGCTGGGTTACCATTGAAGAAATTAATCGTTCCAATTCCAGAAGAAGCCTGAGCCGAGCCTACGACGTTGCTGGTATCAATCTCAGTATTACCATCGTTATCTAAAGCCCAGTTATTCGGCGCAGTCACACCATCTTCCACAATTACCACACTGCCAGCTGTCAAAATCACATTACCCGTACCAGCTTGAACATCAGAAATATTGCTGTAGGTAATTCGGTACTCAATAATGTTCCCTGGTGCAGGCTGCTTCTGAGTGGTGCTAAAAGTGCCATCAGTACCCTGTACTGCTGGAGCATTAACATCACCCTGTAAAATGCGTGATTCTTTCACCAATTTCAAGAACCCAGTATATACACGGTCGATAGTAGTATTCTGAGGTTCAGATTGTACACCGGGGGTAGCATCATCAACAAAAGCTGTAACGGGTACTGGGAAACCCCGGTCAATATCGGTAGATAACGGAGTATTAGCAGGTAAATTCACCGTAACAGTGTAATTTACGGTGGCTCCTGGTGCTACGTTAGGAATCGTAATGTAATCAGAAGTGTCATCAATGGGATTACCACCAATAGTAAATACAGTACCATTCCAGACGTAAGTTCTCGTATCCCCATTAGCTGTAATGGTGACTTCTGTACCAGTCGGTAAATCACCAGGAGTCGCTGGTGGCGTGGGTACTAAGGAAATCGGAGCAGTAGCACCACCATTATTTTGCACTGTGTTAGTGAAAACTACAGCATCTGGGTTAAATGTAGACCCTGGTGCGAGACCGACGGGAACCGCAGCCGATTGATTAGTGAAGTCGTCATTATTATCGGTAGGACCAACTGCAGCTGGTACACCATCCGGCCCATTGAGAACATTGGCGGGGGCGTTGATTTCAAAGGTGTTGGCTTCACCACTAGGGCCAGTACCAGTGTTGTTATTGTTGGTATCAGTTCCAGTGTTGGTTAAATCTGCTGGGTCGTTAATATAGCCATCGGAGATCGTCGGAGTTGTATCAGGAATACCATCTCCATTGGGGTCTGTAGAACCTAGTGGAATACTACCGACACCATTATAGTTGCTGGGATTTTGGTCTCCAGATTCGTCATAAACGAGGTTATCGGGAACACTATCCCCATTGCCGTCTACTGGTGTCACACCGTCGGTTTGACCAAATAATTGGGCAATGTTGTTCACCGTTACAGATAGTGCAGTCACAGCATCTCTGACTTTTACCTGCAATGAGAACCCAGTTACCGTTGTACCAGGAGCAACAGAAGTGATAGTTCCGGGGATATTAATAAAACCAATCCGAGTGACAGTACTCAAATCACCAGGATCACTGGTAGTCCACAGTGCTTGATTAGCATTAGTTGTCACAGGAGTAGTGGTATACACAACTTGCCAACCAGCTGGTGCAGTGGGGATGGCGGCTAGTTGAGTATTTAGGGGAATTGCATCAGAAACTAAGATGTGAGTTTGGTTTGTACCATTGAGGTTGATAGTTGTCCCCACTAATGCTGTTGGGGTAATTCCATTATTGGTGGGGTCAGTGTTCTCAACCCGCAAACTCAAACCATAGTTTAATGTATCATCTGTGATTGCTGGAGTTCCTTGATCAGTATAAGTACCCCGTGTCTTCAGGACTGTAGCTAAAGCATAAGGCTTATCCGGTACATTCACAGTGGCTGTTTGGGTAGCACTAGCTTCTCGAACACCATTGACTGGTAGTCCAACTACCTCACCAGGAATAGCACTAGGATCAGGGTTATCTTCAGTATATACGTCACCAGGCTGGGGATCTCGCAGTAAATTCTGACCGTTAGCGGGTGTATTACCCAATTGAACGGTAATATCTTCACCTTGATTCGCACCGGCGTTGACTATCACGGGAACCCGGACTAACACGGAACCACCGGCTGGAATTGAATTAGTTAAAAAGTTAGGATCAGTAACATCAACCCAAGTTGTCCCACCGTTTTCACTGACTTGTACAGTACCCGCAGTACCAGGGCCAGTCACAGTCGCCGAATTGGGAATCCTAATTCTGGTGGGGTCGTTACCAACGTTAGTAACAGTGTATTCATAGTTGAGAGTATTAGTGGGCGCAGGGGGTTCACCGGGATTTGTGACATTATTCACGGCTAACCCAGCAACGGTAATACCTGCTACTTCTGCTACAGTAACAACCACCGTATTAGATGTAGAGTTGATTGTCTCCCCTGGATTATTAGGGTCTTCGTAGGTAGCTGTGGCGGTGTTACTAATGCTTTCACCGGCGGCTGTACCTTCAGCAATTACAGGTAAAGCAAATTCAAAAAAGCTACCAGCTAATAATGCTGTTGCTATTAATGAACGATAAAATTTTGATTGTTTTCTCTGGGAATGGTTCATGCTAACTGTTATTTATCTGTTTCAGGCGAGGTTATTTAAGTAAGCATTCTAAATGTAAATATTTACTTAAATATACATAAGTTACGCTTGCTTTTGATTGCAATAATCAGGTTATGAAGCGGTAAGATGCCTATCGTATGATTAGTTACATATTAAATCAACTTGTATTTTTACTGAAATTAATCTGTTAAAGTTATAAACTTGATAAATAAAATCTATGTAAATTTTCAGGATGCCAAAACTAAAATTTGCCGCTAAATCTTGCCATACAAGACTTTTAATCAAATCAACCCAGATTTTTTTAGCAGCGAAAAAAAGATCCAATTTAAGTATATTAACTGAGCAATTCAAAAATACTAAACACTTAAAAACTACTATATAAGGTTAAGTAACAAAAAATACATCTATTTTGAAAGCATATTGTGGAGAAATCACTACCTGAAACAGTACGATTGTTCTACAATAACCGTAGTAAAGATAGTATTATGAAGGATTGTTTCAAGCCGCCTCTTACTATCACCAAGCCGATATGTCAGATAAAAAGCTAGCCCCATCCTTAAATGGACATCTTCCTAATTCTCAGCACAACAGCCAGAATACCATTCGGATTCGGGGTGCTAGGCAGCATAATCTGAAGAATATTGACTTGGAATTACCGCGCGATCGCCTGATTGTATTTACTGGCGTTTCTGGTTCGGGTAAGTCTTCTTTAGCCTTTGATACCATTTTCGCCGAAGGTCAACGGCGTTATGTAGAGTCCCTCAGCGCCTACGCGCGGCAATTTTTAGGTCAATTAGATAAACCGGATGTGGAAGCCATTGAAGGCTTAAGTCCCGCCATTTCCATCGATCAAAAGTCTACTTCCCACAACCCCCGTTCCACAGTGGGGACGGTGACGGAAATTTACGATTATTTGCGGTTATTGTTTGGTCGCGCTGGTGAACCCCATTGTCCGATATGCGATCGCTCCATTGCACCCCAGACCATCGATGAGATGTGCGATCGCATTTCCGATTTACCAGATAGAACTAAGTTCCAAATTCTTGCGCCAGTTGTCAGAGGTAAAAAAGGAACTCACCGCAAGCTGATATCTAGTTTGGCTTCTCAGGGTTTTGTGCGGGTGCGTGTGGATGGAGAAGTCCGCGAACTGTCAGACTCGATTGAATTAGATAAAAATATTACCCACACTATCGAAGTTGTCATCGACCGCTTGGTGAAAAAAGCTGGTATTCAAGAGCGTTTGGTAGATTCTCTGTCTACGTGCTTAAAACAATCCGGTGGTATTGCTACCATTCTAGTGAGTTTGACTTCTGAGAATGGCGAAGAGAAAGAAGAAGAATTAGTCTTTTCCGAAAACTTTGCTTGTCCGGTACATGGGGCGGTGATGGAAGAGTTATCACCGCGCTTGTTTTCCTTCAATTCGCCTTATGGTGCTTGTCCGCACTGTCACGGCATCGGGACATTAAAGACATTTACGCCTGATTTGATTGTACCAGACCCGAACGCACCAATTTACGCTGCGATCGCGCCTTGGTCGGAAAAAGATAATTCTTATTATTTGGAATTACTTTATAGTGTGGGACAGTCTACTGGGTTTGAGTTACAGGCTAAGTGGAATCAGCTAACTGTGGAACAGCAACACACTGTGATGTATGGGGAGAAGGAAGCAGCCCAAACAAAGCAGAGTTTTAAGGGTGTGATTCCGATTTTGCAACGTCAATATGAGGGTGGAACGGAGTTAGTTAAGCAGAAGTTAGAGCAATATTTGGTTGATCAACCCTGTGAAGTTTGCGGGGGAAAACGTTTAAAACCAGAGGCTTTGGCGGTACGGTTAGGACAATATGGAATTTTAGATTTAACTGGAGTTTCGATTCGGGATTGTCGGGAAAGAATTGATTTGTTAGAGTTGAGCGATCGGCAAATTCAAATTGCTGATTTAGTATTAAGAGAAATCAAAGCTAGATTGCAATTTTTGTTAGATGTTGGTTTAGATTATCTTACTCTAGATCGTCCCGCCATGACTCTTTCTGGTGGAGAAGCCCAACGGATTCGTTTAGCAACACAAATTGGTTCTGGTTTAACTGGAGTGCTTTACGTTTTAGACGAACCAAGTATTGGTTTGCATCAACGAGATAATGGACGATTACTCAAAACTTTAACTAAATTACGCGATTTAGGTAATACTTTAATCGTAGTTGAGCATGATGAAGAAACCATCCGTGCAGCCAATTATATCGTTGATATTGGCCCCGGTGCCGGAATCCACGGTGGAAATATTATTTCTCAAGGAAGTTTAGAAACTTTATTAGCAGCAGAAGATTCTTTAACGGGTGCTTATTTATCAGGAAGAAGAGTAATTTCTACACCAGAGGAACGGAGAAAAGGAAACGGACGCAGTTTAGGAATTAAAAACGCTCATCGTAACAATTTAAGAAATATTGATGTTGAAATTCCTTTAGGTAAACTCGTCGCTGTAACTGGCGTTTCTGGTTCTGGTAAATCTACTCTAATTAATGAATTACTTTATCCCTCATTACAACATCATTTAACGAAGAAAGTTCCTTTACCGAGACACTTACAGGAAATTCAGGGATTAAATGCAGTAGATAAAGCCATTGTGATTGACCAATCGCCCATAGGACGTACACCACGTTCTAATCCTGCAACTTATACAGGTATTTTCGATGCAATTCGGGATGTATTTTCCCAAACTGTAGAAGCTAAAGCCAGAGGATATAAACCCGGACAATTTTCTTTCAATGTTAAAGGTGGACGTTGTGAAGCTTGTAGCGGTCAGGGTGTAAATGTCATTGAAATGAATTTTCTCCCCGATGTTTATGTCCAGTGTGAAGTTTGCAAAGGTGCAAGATATAATCGCGAAACTTTGCAGGTGAAATACAAAGATAAGTCAATTTCTGATGTTCTCAATATGACGGTTGAGGAAAGTTTAGAATTTTTCCAAAACATTCCTAAAGCTGTGACTCGGCTGCAAACTTTATATGATGTCGGTTTGGGTTACGTCAAATTGGGACAACCTGCAACTACCTTATCTGGTGGTGAAGCGCAACGAGTGAAATTAGCCACAGAACTATCTCGCCGGGCGACAGGTAAGACACTTTATTTAATAGATGAACCAACTACAGGATTATCTTTTTATGATGTCCATAAATTGTTGGATGTGTTGCAGAGATTAGTAGATAAAGGCAATTCAATTTTAGTGATTGAACACAATTTAGACGTGATTCGTTGCTCTGATTGGGTGATTGATTTGGGGCCTGAAGGTGGCGATAAAGGGGGAGAAATCATTGCTGTGGGGACACCGGAGGAAGTCGCTAAAAATCCTCGTTCTTATACTGGACAATATTTGCAGCAGGTTTTAAAGCAGTATTCCAAGGGGAGGAAGTAGGAGTTCTGTTTCACGCAAAGGTAAATTTAACACCAGATCCCCGACTTCTCAAAGAAGTCGGGGATCTAGGGGTTCTAGAGAAGTCGGGGTTCTATATCCTGAGTGAGCAACTTTGGACACAATCTGCATTTTTTATAGTCAATACTTAATAAAATAGAAAGATTTGACTATGAAACTGAATTTAAGTCATGGAGTTTTAGTAGTAAGACTGGCATTATTAGGATTAATGCCACTTGCAGCAAATGCTCCAACTAATAGCTTCCAATATCCACAGCCGAATCGACAAGGTGACTATACATCAATTCTCAGCCAGTTTCAGAATAGGAAGAAATCTGACCATCTTGTATGGAATGTTGTAACTAGCAAGCTTAATTGTCGCGCCCAAGCTGGAGTGAATTACCCTGTGGTGCGATCGCTTGCAAAAGGTGATAATCTCAATATCGTGGCAAATCCGAGAATTTATCGAGATAAACAAGGTTTACCCTGGCTGTATATTGCCAAAGAAGGCAGTGCAGAAGATATCAAAATTCGATGTTTTGTGCGCGCCAATACTCAGTTTATCAAACCAATCCCTTACTCCTTTTAGATCCTCCAGGGGCTGAAAAAATTAATCTCTCAACACACTAGCCATACCAAAACCTATATGCTATGATGACAAAGTATGAAACGTAAGGCTCAGTAGCTCAGTTGGTTAGAGTACGGGACTCATAAGCCTGGGGTCGTCAGTTCAAATCTGACCTGAGCCATTTTAAAACAAATTTACCAAGTTACAGCAGATAGTCAAAAAATTGACTATCGGTTTTTTCGCTGTTTTGATCCACATTGATACCAATGTGGGATTTGTGCTGTAAATATACTGTAAAATTGGAGACTACAATCATTAAAGTTGCTCCATATTGCTGGGTAGCTGCTACAGCTATTACACTATTGATTTGTGGGTGTAATCAAATGACAGAGTATTTTTTACCAGAAGATTTTAAAGTATATGTGAATGCTCAAGGGTCTATTGTTAACTGGCCAGCACCTGGGTATACAGAGAAAGTTTTGACCACAGTTAACAAGTACACCGGGGAAGATGGTGGTTATATTGCTTGTTATTCTCGTCATTCAGAGGCAAGTATTTACTCTGTTGGTGGTGGAATTTATGTCATGGGTCAAATTCGCTTACAAGGACGATACATTGGGCGGATATTTCACCCCAAAGGTTATGAGGGTAAAGATATCAGTGCGGCTCAAGAATTTAAAGACCTCTGCAATGAAACTTTTCCTACAGCACGTTCTGGCGGTTGGGCTGGTGGTGATACTGGGGGCTGGTTTGGAATTGACTAAGTTCATAATTGGTAATGAATAATTCTTTACCTTTGGCTGCACTACCTTGTTTATAGTTATTCATGCCATACTGCAATTCCCACTCACACAGATGAGAGTTGGGAAAGTTGTCTCTAATTTGAGGTGAATCATCACTTTTGGCAGCCAGATTTGAGGAAATAGAATCTGGGAAATTAGTTGTGTTGATTGTAGATGAATGACATTACATTAAAATTTATACAATTATCTAAATATTATCATCAATGATAACGCCCGATACTTTAAGCAATGTCCAGAGGAAACTGGAAGAAAGAGCCACGACAGATAAAGGAGTCATAGAAGAACTACGTAGTGAGATTCGACCATTGAAAACTGAAGTGCGTCGAATTAATCCTAGAACAACAACATCTATTTCTCTTGTTGCTGCTGATGGAGGAAACAATAAAGTTAATTTTGATCCGTACTTATTTCAATTGGTTAGGGTTGTAGACTCTTACGGGAGAGAACTGTTACTAGATTTAACTTCTCCAACGACAAATATTGAAGAATTGTCAATTAGCCACCTAGACAAGGATGGTAATCATAAATCAGCTTTGGGGCTGATGATGAAAGAGTTGGGAGTAGAAACTCTTTGGGAACTTAGCCCGATGATACCTAAACCTGATGAAGAAAATCCTAACCCTTCATGGGTTTTAGTGTATCGTGATTTGGCAGAATGGGGAGCTTTGTATCAGATGCTTCAGGAAGGAGGGTTTAATACAGATACTTTAATTGTTCGTGATGGACTCCTAAGAAGCAAAATTTTCACCCAAAAACTCTTTAAGGATCTTTTAGAAAAAATTAATGATGCTATCAAAGAAATTTATTGTCTGACTAGAAGGCGTGTTTATCTGGTTGGTTTTTCTAAAAAAAGCAAGGTAATTACACGATATAGATTAGCATTTGCATTAGAAGGAATATTGACTCAAGGTTATCCATGCTATGTAGAAATACCGCCACATATTCAAAGAAAAGCATATATTTGGGACGAGTACGCTACAGGAAGTGAAGCTGAAAAATTTGTAGGGGGACGTTTATTTATGGTCAGATTTGGTAGTCGCATAAATGATCCAATCTGGCCAGTTGATATTTTTCTCCCTCAGCTTAAGCAAGTTTCCCAAGTCATGGGGTATTTATTGGCAGATGCTAATGATGGTTTCCCAGTTCCCTTCTATCCTAGATGTTTACAGAAAGCCCATGAGCAAGCTGCTCTAGTGGGTTTTGATATGGAAGTGATGGAAGATATGATTGTCAACGCTGTGCGTCAATCATTCACTCCAGAAGAACAAAATGTTGTGGATAGAGTTAGACTACAATCTGATGTAAGTATGTTGCGATATGAATAACACACCTTTATTTCCCAAGGAAAATATCTCAGGTATTTTTAGAGGTTTCAGTGAAGGAGGGCTGGAATTTCATGCGGATATTGTCTTGCCATATCGGAATGATTTTCAAAGTATTCCTATGCATGGACAGTTTCTTCTGGTACAACTGGCTACTGAAGATGAGGCGGTTTTAGGAAGAATCACATCTTTCTACTCAGACGGAAAACTGACTAGAGAACATGGTGAGGATTTCAGTTTAAGAGCGATGGGAGAAGACCGAGAAATTCCAGAAGACCTGCGTGAACAATACGTAAAATATCGAGTTAATATCAGAGTTCTGGGAGTAATACGTCACTCTAATGGAAAGTTTGTATTTGTAGCTTCTCATCGTCGTCTTCCTCATGTTGGTAGTAAAGTTGCTTTTCCAAGTGATGAGATTTTAAGAGAAATAGCAGGACATAATACTCTAGGAGCAGACCTTGGTTTTTTTGCACTGGGAGAATTTGTTTACGCTGGTGATGATTCACGGCTTGGTGTTGCTGATTGGATGCAGGTTAAACATCCAGAAGTTATTACTCATTTTCCTGTACAGAATTTAGTTTCCCGAAGATCATTTGTATTTGCACGGGCTGGTTATGGGAAGTCTAACTTGGTCAAATTGTTGTTTAGCGAACTATACAAAACAATACCAACTAAAAAGAAACGAGATCAAGAAGTCCCAGTGGGAACCCTAATCTTTGATCCAGAAGGTGAATATTTCTGGCCAGATGATAACGGTAGACCTGGTTTTACAGATGTTCCACATTTACAAGATAAACTTGTAATTTTTACTCGTCGTGAAGCTCCTAGTGATTTTTATGGTTCTTTTGTAGCTGGTGGTGTTAAGCTGGATATTAGGCGTTTGAAACCTACTGAAATTGTTGGCGTTGCATTGTCACCAGAGCGACAAGAACAGCAAAATGTTCGCAAAATCAGAGGATTATCTAATGAAAAGTGGATACAAATTGTTGATTTAGCTTACAAAGATGGCTATGGTGCAGATATAAGAAAAGTGAAGGATTTACTAAGTATCGGCGACGGGTCTGATGCAGAAGCTGGAGCAGCTTTAAGCAACATAGTTTATATTGTCAGAACTTTACATGATCCTAATAGTCGTCTGATGGATTTCTTGAAAAAAAGTTTGAAAGAAGGCAAGCTTTGCATTGTAGATATTTCACAGATGCGAGGAGAACAAGGGCTAACTTTATCTAGTTTGATTCTTCAACAAATATTTAATCATAACCAGGATAACTTTACTAAAAAGGATGCTAAAACTATTCCTACCATTGCTGTTTTAGAAGAAGCCCAAAGTGTCCTTAATCAAGGTAGTGGTTCAAGTAATGGAGCTTTTGTAGATTGGTTTAAAGAAGGACGTAAATATGACTTAGGTGCTGTGATGATTACTCAACAACCTGGAAGTATTCCGGTTGAATTACTTAGTCAAGGTGATAATTGGTTTGTATTTCACTTACTATCTGCTTCAGATTTAAAGAGTTTACAAAGAGCTAATTCTCACTTTAGTGATGATTTACTAGGTGGTCTTTTGAACGAACCATTACCAGGACAAGGAGTAATGTGGAGTAGTGTAAGTGCTAATCCTTATCCTGTTTCGTTTCGTGCGCTATCATTTGAAAAAATATATCCATACCCTTTAGATTCTAACTATGATAAAGAATCTGTTGAGACGTTTGCTACCAAAATCAAAAGAGAATTAAATGGACAAGTCAATAATATATCTCTAGATGGTCAAGATTTAGAAGGAACTAGAGAAATTTCAGAACAAGAGTCAGAAAGTTCTCCAACACCAGAAACAGGAGATTGGTATGTTAATAGCATTAATCAAGCCATTGAAGAACTGACGAGAGATAGTGAGTTTCAGCAAAGAGTTGTTAATAGTAATGGACTTCCTTGGGGTAAACTCATGGAACTTACTAAAAAGTTTCTGCCAGAAGAGCTACATGATGATATATCAACAGTAAACAGTTGTATCAAACAAACACTTACACAAGTTTTAGGTGAAGAAGGAAAAGATTGGAAGTCTGAATCCCGAACAAAAACAAGCGGAGGTACTTATAAATGGGTATGCCGTATAACTGAATAGCTGATTTAACACAGTAAAATATGTCCAATTCAGATGATTCTGCAAAAATGAATATGAAAAGTTTCATTTGAATTGGAACCATTGATAATTTATTATTACACGAATTTTATATAAAAATATTCTTGATTAGTTTAGGAAGTTTTAATAGGAAAATTTGCTATCAGTAATTCTGCACCTCGTCTAGATTTTTGCCCACTAACATTAGTCATACCATAAGCTTTTTCCCACTCTGATTGATCAACAGCCCAATCATATAGCTCTTTAATTTCTGGACAATTATCAATTGTCATTAACCACTTGCATTTATCATTGTAATCTTTTAACACTTTTGCTAAACGTACATGATCAAAAGTTTTATGTAAATCTCCATTCTTCCCATACAATCCTGAAGCTTTAGCAGATAAATAAGGTGGATCTAGAAAAATAAATATATCTTCACCTGGTTCTTTGATAACTTCTTCATAATCTAAATTAGTAAACCGCACATCTTTGAGAACGTCTGTTAAACGTCTTAAAGTTTGAATGCTAGAGTCTGTAAAACGCTGACAATAAGCAGCTTGAGTCATTCCTCCACATTCGGTAGAACCTCCAGATGTACTACGATTTAAAATAAAAAATTTAGCTGCTCTATTTAATTGGTTATCTGTAGATAATGTATTATTAAGATTCAATGTAAAACTTTTACGGAATTTTTGCCATGCTTTACAGTTTGCTTGTTCACCTCTATAGTCTTTTTTAAGTGATACAACTAAATCAGCAAGTTCATTGACATCACATTTAACCTGATTCCAGAAATGCACTACTGAAGGATTTAAATCATTTCCCCAGTATTTTTCAGCTTTTGATTCTTCTAAAGCGTAAAGAAGTAGACTAGCGCCTCCTAAAAAAGGCTCTCTAAATTCCTTACAGGGGAGCAAAAATTTAGACAAAAATGGAATATCTTTCTGTTTTCCTCCGGGGTAACGAAGAGGTGATTTATAACTACGTTTAAATTTCATTAATCTCTAGGTTGTTTGGCGCTCGTGCGGCTACAAATTACCATTTATAAAATAATTTATCAACTATTTATTGAAAATGCCTGATTACTTCGGAAACTGACCAGGCTTGTGCGATCGCACCTTTCGGTGCATGAGGCCAATCTCCATCAAATATCTCCGAAATCGAGTTAATACAGCCATCAGCCAGGAAGTGGTCTAGCAGTGGTTGCCAATCAAATGGTAAAGGTTGTTCTGGGTAAGAACGCTGCCAAGCACGGGTATAGGGACCAATTAGCCAACCCCAAACAGTACCTTGGTGGTAGGAGCGATCGCGCTGTTGTGAGTCGCCCGTGTATTTGCCTATATAATCGAGGTCGGCTGGATCAAGACTGCGAAGACCATAGGGGGTGAGTAAACGGGAAGTAGCCAAATCCATCACCGCTCGCCCTTGCTGTTGTGAAAACCCGCAATGATGCAGTGACAATGCCAAAACCGCATTCGGACGAATCTGGGAATTGCGACCATCATCGGGATCAATACTGTCGTACAAATACCCAATCTGTGGATTCCAAAACTTTTGCAGGGAAATTGTCACTTGTTGCGCTTGTTGAGTATAACGCTGCGCCTGCCTTGCCAGCCGGGCTGAGTCGCCTAACTCCATTTGGCTTAATCTTTCCGCCCATTGACTCATCCAACATAAGGCAGAATACCATAGGGCATTGATTTCTACTGGTTTACCATTACGGGGTGTTATGGGCTGTCCCCCAATCACTACATCCATCCAGGTGAGGGCGACACCGCGCACGTCCCAACTCACTAACCCATCTGTAGCATCAACTTGGATGTTGTAACGTGTACCTCCGATAAATGCTTTGTGAATTTGCTGCACTACGGGAAATTGTTCGGCTAAAAATTCCCAGTCTTGGGTGGCTTCTAAGTAAAGTCCTAATGTTTCAATCCACCATAAAACGGCATCAATACTGTTATAAGCCGGTTCTTCACCGATATCAGGAAAAACATTCGGAATTAATCCGTGGTGACAGTAACGCCCAAAAGTTTGCAATAGTCCTTTGGCTAATTCAAAGCGCTGTGTGACTAAGGCTAAACCCGGTAAAGCAATTAAGGTATCACGCCCCCAATCATTGAACCAGTGATAACCAGCAATCACTGTGGGGCCAGCTATGGAGGCTCGATAAACGATAAACTGGTCGCTGGCTTTTAATAATTGCTGCCAAATGGGGGATGAGGGGGATTGATTTTTTCCCCAACCAAAAATCTGGGATAGCCTTTCTTGTTCGGCTTCCACAGCCTCGGCAAAAATTCCGGGAGCGAGTAGACTTTGCAGTGGGTCGGGAAAACCCATCTGTGCTTCTAAGGTGACTGCATCTCCTGGTTGGAGTATAACTGTCAAGTAACCAGGGCTGTAGAGGTCTTCGCGATCGCCTAATCCTCGTTCTTTTTCCTCTGGTAACTGATAATCCCAATACCAAACTGCATCTGCTTGATATTCCCCCTGCGTCCAACGCAAATGCCAAGGTGTGCCGAATTCCCCGGAAAATATGGCTTGGAGACAAACTTGATTTTGACCGAGTATTTGGGAAAACTGTAAGTCTTGATCACCTTTTTGCTGGTGGTGAAAATCGCGATCGCCGATCAGCAACCGCAGCCGTAAAATGGCGGTATCACTGCCTTCATAGCGATACTGAATCAATAGCCGATGTGAACCAATGTCTTTCTCCCCACCTCCCCACCCGTGAGGCATCAGCAATTGCCTGCTTAGTTGCCAGTTATCTTGTTTCCAAATCCATTTAGGAACTGGGTTAATATCAAAAGAGTCTAGGAGTTTGTAGCCCTGGGGCGAAATCTCCTGATGTCCCCAAAAGTTAGTCCCTAGTGCGATCGCCCTTCCTGATACTTCCACGCTAGCTTCTAGGTGGGAAAACAGCAAAGTCCGACCAGAGGGCGGATTGGTCGCGGCAAATAGCCAACCATGATAAGCCCGCGTGCGAACGTCAGAAATCGTCCCACTGGCAAAACTCCCCAAGCCATTAGTCAGTAACCATTCTCTTGTATCTAAATCTGGCATTTGTTACTCAAAATCGTTATGACTATGATATAGTCGTAACAGATTGTAATTAAACTGTAACAATTGTAGATGGGTAAGTGTAAACTCACCCAAATTTCCAAGGTATTATACTTATATAAGTTGAAGGAGAATTCGTTTAATGTCCCTCACTTACGCAGCAGAAGGATGCCTCCGTGTAGGTCAACAGGCTCCAGAATTTACAGCAACGGCTGTACTAGATCAAGAATTTAAGAATATTAAACTTTCCGACTATCGCGGTAAGTATGTGATTCTGTTTTTCTACCCCCTAGACTTTACCTTTGTTTGCCCGACCGAGATCACAGCATTTAGCGATCGCCACGAAGAATTTAAGCAAATTAACACTGAAGTTCTCGGTGTCTCCGTGGATAGCGAGTTCTCTCACTTGGCGTGGATTCAAACTGATCGCAAGTCTGGTGGTGTTGGCGACCTGAATTATCCCTTGGTTTCCGACATCAAAAAAGAGATTAGCGCCACCTACAATGTCCTTGACCCAGCCGCTGGTATTGCCTTGCGCGGTTTGTTCATTATTGATAAAGATGGTGTAATCCAGCACTCTACCGTTAACAACCTGGCTTTTGGTCGCAGCGTTGACGAAACCCTACGGACATTGCAAGCAATTCAGTATGTCCAGTCCCACCCTGATGAAGTTTGCCCAGCTGGTTGGCAACCTGGGGATCAGACAATGGTTCCTGACCCAGTGAAGTCCAAAGTCTACTTCGCTGCTGTCTAGATTTTTCGGGAAGATTCAGATCATCAAAACCACAGATGCACACAGATGAACACAGATACTCCTTAGTCAGTGTTGGTTTCTATGTATATCTGTGGTTTTTAATTTCAAATTTTTTTATCAATAAATTAGCAGAAAAATATGTTAACTTCTACTGATTTTAGCGGCTTATTAAATGAGCGCTTCTTCCGAAACTTTTTACCAATCCCCGCAAAAAATGAGCTAAGGCTGGGAGTAGGGACACCAGATTTTCAACTGCCAGATATCACTAATGGCACTGTGGTGAAATTATCAAATTACAAAGGTCAGCAACCAGTCTTACTTGCTTTTACACGCATCTTTACAGAAAAGCAGTATTGTCCCTTTTGCTTTCCTCATATTAAAGCTTTGAATGAAAACTACGCACAATTTAAAAGTCGTGGAATTGAAGTTTTAATGATTACTAGTACCGATGAAAAGCAAAGTCAAATAGTAATCAAAGATTTGGGTTTACAAATGCCCTTGCTGAGTGATCCTAGTTGTCGGGTATTTCAAACATACAAAGTAGGGCAAGCCTTGGGTGCGCCTTTACCAGCCCAGTTTGTGCTAGACAAAGATGGTAAGTTGATTTACAGGCATTTGTTTTCCTTTTTAGATTACAATGCTAGCGTGGAGACATTATTAAAACAATTCAATTAAAAGTGTGAGGTGATTTCATGTTGAAGCTTTATTACAATCCAATCTCAATCAATTGCCGTAGAGTATGGATAGCGCTACTGGAAAAAAAACTAGAATTTGATCTAGTAGAAATGAAACTGGATGGAGACCAGTTACAACAGGAATTTCTGGCGATTAACCCCTTACATCATATTCCAGTTTTGGTGGATGATGGCTTTAACGTAGTGGAATCATTAGCAATTCTCGACTACTTAGAAGCAAAATCCCCTACTTCCCCACTGCTACCCACAGATGCCAAGAATTTAGCGATCGCCCGTATGGTAGAAATGGTAACAGTCAATGAACTGATGCCTGCCATGAATCCGCTAATTTATCAGATGATGGGTTTTGCTGGTGGTGAAGATTCGCAGAAACTGGAACAAGCAAAGCATCAATTAGCTAAAGTATTGCCATTCTTAGAAAACTTATTAGGCGATCGCCCATATTTTGGTAGTGATCAATTAACTTTAGCCGATATCGTTGCTGGATGTGCAGTACCTTGGTTACCAACTTTAGGTTTTCCCTTGATTGACTACCAAAAGTTGAGTGCTTGGACTGAACGCTTGATGGCACGTTCCTCATGGCAAAAAACTCAACCCACACCAGAGATGATTGCAGCTTATAAGTCTCAGAAGCAAGCCTTAGCTGCAAAACGGTAGCACTTTCAACACCTAAGTTCTCAACCTCACAGAGACTCTTTGTGTTCTCAGCGTCTCTGTGATTCTATAAATTACTCAACTTCTTCACAACGAATTAACAGCATTTCCATCGCCTCAGCCAGAGAAATCAACTCAGACCAAGAAGAAGCACTGACTAAATTTTGGGCGTGCGCCAATCGATTTCGTAACTGTTCAGCAGATTTCAGGAAGCGTTCGCCAAACCGTTTAGATTTTAATCCTAGTTGCTGAAGAAGTTCGGGTTGATTTAAAACCAACTCGCGTTTATCACAAAACTGAAGATAGTCCAACAAATCTGTAGCTTCGTTTCTTTCCTGACTCTCTCGCCATAGCCGTTGTGCAATTTCTAAGCGTTCAGGTTTGAGGACTTTTTGCCAGGAATCTTGGGGATAGTAAAGCCGCACTAACCGGAGTAAATTCATTTCCAATAGTGTCACCAAGCCAAATAGCAGCATTCGCGCTGGTGCTTTCTGCAAATCGCCACAGGTAATAATCCCGCTGACTTGATTACAGTCGAGGACAAACAAGCGGGGTGTTTGTTGCAGAATGGGTAACAACTTCAGCAGAGGAGTAGAAATAGCAATCAGTTCTTGGGGATGAAATAACCTTTGATAGTCGCTACACTTACCAGATTTAGCCGACATCAAATTAGAGCGTTCCACATAGCCAGTAATCCGATTTCCCATTTCAATCCCGACAACATCAAAATCCTGCGTCTTCATCCAATGCAGTACCTCTGTCACGGATGCTTCGGCGGACACAGCTTTGAGAGATTCAGCCACATATTCAATGGTGATACTGCTTTCAAACAAGTTCCGCAAGTCTTGGGAAGTAGATTTCAGGTGTTTCATCAAACATCAGCTTTGTACTGCTGTAGATGTCAGGTAAAAAACTTCAAACGCCCAAACTTGAAAGCCTGAGCGCTTGAATCATAGGTTGCAGAGAAACTTCTGCGAGGTGGTGAAATTACGCAGGCATCATTTGCATGGATCTGCAAGCTTCTGCACACCGACGGCAAGATGCGGCACATTCCATCATCTTTTGGTCTTGGCTCATTTGTTCGCAAGCGGCGGCACAGCGATCGCACATTTCCGCGCAAAGCATACAAGTGCGTCCCATGAACTCAGAACCGCCCATCATCATATTCATACACATCATGCACATTTCTGAGCAGTCGCGCATCATCCCCATCATGCTCATATTCATTTGCTTACCGCCTTGGCTCATGCAGTAAGTCATGGTTTCCATGCACATTTTGTGACATTCCATGCAAGCATTTATGCAGTTTTGCATTTCGGTGGTCATAGTTTCAGTCATCATCATCATCATCGGAAATTCCTCCTGAATTGTTGATGCTTATTTAGTGCTTTAAGCAGGACTACTTTTAACAGTAATCATATTTTTTATAGAGTCAATAGCAATTTTTTGGCAATTTTTATAAACCTACTAACCCGATATAATTACCGGATTTTCCAACCAATACAACATCACTCTTCTGTAGTTTAGCCAGAACTGTTATTTAGCAACAGTTTGAATCTCCCATATTCCAGTAGAGATTTATTTTTGCTATTCAGTAATTAACTAGGGATCACTATACAAGCTCAAAATTCCCCCCAGAATAATGTCTAATTTTTGGGAATTTCACCCTGTAGACATATAACCTGCGTCATTCATTTTTCTTTCTGTCTTCCTGTTGAAAATTCAATTAATAGTATCCGCTCAAAAATACCAAAAGATATTAAGCTAAAGCGCCTTCTAAATCAGCTTGCAAATCTAATTTATTCTCAATACCGACAGAAAGACGGACTAAATTATCCTTAATTCCCCGTTTTTGTCTTTCAGCTTCTGGTAGCGAACCATGGGTCATTTTGGCGGGATAGCAAAGCAGTGATTCCACACCGCCTAAACTCTCTGCTAGTAAAAATAACTTGAGTAGAGCCACAAACTTTTCCACCTCAGCTATACCACCTGTTAATTCCAAACTAATCATCCCCCCAAAGCCGGACATTTGTTGTTTTACTAGTTGATATTGTGGGTGACTGGGTAAGCCTGGATAGTAAATTCGCTCAACTTTGGGATGCTTTTCTAAAAATTTAGCTAAGAATAAAGCATTTTTTTCATGTTCTCGCATTCGTACAGCCAGAGTTTTAATTCCTCGCAGCACTAACCAGCTATCAAATGGGCTAGGAATCGCTCCAATGGCATTTTGATAAAACTTTAATTGGCTGTATAATTCCTCATTAGATGTCACAACTGCACCACCAATAATATCGCTGTGTCCGCCTAAATATTTGGTGGTACTATGAACCACAATGTCTGCACCTAAATCTAAAGGTGTTTGAAAATAAGGACTAGCAAAGGTATTATCAACTACCAGGATAATGTTATGTTTACGGGCAGTTTTTGCCAGTGCGGCGATATCAATAATTTTTAATAACGGGTTGGTGGGAGTTTCAATCCATATGAGTTTGGTATTGGGTTCAATAGAGTTTTCTAAGTCTTCAATCTGATCAATATCTACATAGGTGGTGGTTACGCCCCAATTTTTCACCACTTGCTCTAGTAAACGATATGTGCCACCATATAAATCATCCCCTGCGATAATGCGATCGCCACTTTTCAGGAGACTTAACACAGTGGTAGTTGCAGCCAATCCAGAAGCAAAAGCTAAACCAAATTTACCATTTTCAATCGAGGCTAAAGATTCTTCTAAAGCTGCGCGGGTAGGATTACCAGTGCGCGAATATTCATATCCTTTATGCTGTCCGATGGCTTCTTGTTCATAGGTAGAAGTCAAATAAATCGGTACAATCACTGCACCAGTTTGGGGGTCTGATTCCTGTCCTTCATGAATTGCTCTCGTTTCAAATTCCATTTTTATTAATCCTGATTTTCACTAATCCAATATCTAATTAAATCGGCTCTGGTAATTAATCCGGCGGGAGTATGATTTCGTGTAATAATAATTGCTGTGGTTCCAGATAACAGCACTCGATAAGCTTCAGAAATATCAACTTCTGCATCCAGAGTTGGTAAAGGTTTACCCATCACAGCTACAACTTCCTGGTTAGAAAAATTAATTCCATCATGGAGAAATTTCATTAACGAAGCTTCATTGACACTACCAACTACATGACTATGATCAATTACAGGTAACTGGGAAATATTCAGTTTTTGCAGCAAGTTAACAGCGTTATCTAAAGTATCATGAGAACCAACAGCAACCAGAGAAGGAAAATCAGTTTTCTGGTCTAAAATCTCCCCCACTTTGGTAGTTTTTACAGTTTTACCTTCCCAAAAACCATTTTCTTGCATCCAAGCATCAGAATAGATTTTATTAATATAGTTTCTACCTGTATCTGGTAGTAACACGACAATATACTTTGGTTCGGATAATCGCGCTGCATATTTGAGGGCGGCGGCTACGGCTGTACCACAGGAACCTCCCACTAGTAAGCCTTCTTCTCGTGCTAAACGGCGCGCCATATTAAAGGATTCTTTATCGCTAATACGAATCATTTCATCGACTAATTGGCGATTAAATGTTTTGGGAATAAAGTCTTCACCAATGCCTTCAACTTTGTATGATTTGGGGGTGTCGCCTGAAAGTATAGAACCTTCTGGATCTGCACCGACAATTATGATATTGGGGTTTTGCTCTTTGAGATATTTGGCTACTCCGGAAATTGTCCCACCTGTCCCCATTCCAGAAACGAAAACTTCGACTTTACCTTGGCTATCTGCCCAAATTTCTGGGCCTGTGGTTAAGTAATGGGTGAGGGGATTATGGAGATTGGCAAATTGATTTGGTCGGTATGCGCCTGGGATTTCTTTGGCTAGTCTTTCGGCTACGCCGTTATAACTTTCGGGTGAGTCTGGTGCTACGGATGTGGGGGTGACTACGACTTCTGCGCCGTAAGCTTTGAGGAGGTTGATTTTATCTTGGCTCATTTTATCAGGCATGACGAAGATACACCGATATTTTTTGACGGCGGCGATTAATGCTAGTCCTACGCCTGTGTTTCCGGCGGTGGCTTCGATGATCGTTCCACCTGGTTGGAGGTGACCGGCTTTTTCTGCGGCTTCAATCATGGTGAGGGCGATTCTATCTTTGTTGCTACCTCCAGGGTTGAGATATTCTACTTTGGTGTAGATGGAGGAGTTAATGTTTTGGGGTATGGTGTTGAGTTTGACTAATGGGGTTTTGCCTATTGTTTGTAAGATGTTTTCGTAGGTGGCCATGATCGGTTCAGGGGGGTGTGGGGAAATTAAATTTTTGGAAAGAGGAACGAACCGCATTGGCGCTAGCCTCTCCCTTTGGGAGAAGGACGCGAAGTACACGAAGGGAAGAGAAGAGAAGAAAGGTTTTATGGGTATGAGCTACAGCTTTCTCTGTGGTTCGTTATTCTTCCTGTAACTCACCTAATTGCAAAAAACTATATATAAGCGTTGAATTATAGACTCGATTGTTGATACATTATTGATGCTGAACTATAAATCCAGTGTTATTGAAGGTACTGAACCAGAATCATTATGAAATCTCTACACCGTCCCGATCTATATGGCTGGTCTACTTTCAATCCTGCAAGAAATATCGATTTCAATGGGATTGCTTGGGTTCGCCCAGATGGTAATGTCTTGGTTGACCCTGTAGCTTTATCAAATCATGATTGGAATCACCTGAAATCCCTCGGTGGTGTGGTTTGGATTGTGCTGACAAATTCTGAACACGTCAGGTCTGCGAAGGAAATTGCTGATCAAACTTATGCGAAGATTGCTGGCCCTGTGGGGGAGAAGGATTATTTTCCTATCCGTTGCGATCGCTGGTTGGCTGATGGTGATGAGGTGGTTCCAGGTTTACAGGTGTTGGAACTTCAAGGTTCTAAGACTCCGGGTGAGTTGGCTTTGTTACTAGAGGAAACAACTTTGATCACAGGGGACTTGGTACGCGCCCGCAAGGCTGGTAGTTTAACAATTTTGCCTGATGAGAAGTTGCTGAATCGTAAGGCGGCTGTGGCTTCTGTACAACGGCTAGCAGCACTTCCTCACGTAGAAGCAGTACTGGTGGGTGATGGTTGGCCTGTGTTTCGGGATGGACGCGATCGCTTGCAGGAACTTTTAGAGACTTTATAATTTAGATGCTATTTCTAGTTTTCTCAAATTAACTTCTGTCATCTTGTCTGCGGGAAACAGGCTTTCAATCCGGAGTTCCTGCAACAGGATGTCATGAGGAGTACCAAGGGTTGTAATTGTGGAAAAGAAGCTAAGACTTAATTCATCTTTGATAAACTGCAAAGTCAGTAGTGGTATTTGCCAAGGATAGGGATAGGGTTTTTGCCATATCTGGATCACATCTGGATAGGTTTGTATTTCCTGAAAAAGGGTCATATATTGGTTGCTGTCACCTGCGGTAATTGCTTCTCGATACACCCGTTGCATTAAGTGACCAGCAATTTCTTCCCAATTAGCAATGAATGGTTTTAAGCCTTGTGGATGCAACATCAAGCGCATCAAGTTAATTTTGCCGTCAATATAAAATTTATGTTGCAGTTCCTCGATATTAATTAACCAGTTGATTAGACGCTGTGAACTGGTATTATTTTCAATCAAATTCCAATAACGATCCATAACTAAAGCTGGATAGGGTTCTTGCTGCTTTAAAATAAATCCTATAGCTTGGCGAATAGGTTCCAGTTCTGGAGATAATAAATCACCTTCCGAATAAATCGGGTCAAAGCCAGCAGCAGTCAGCATCACATTTTGGTCACGCAAGGAAACATTCAGCACAGCCGCAAGTTGTAGTACCATCTCCCGACTAGGATTCGCCCGACTTGATTCTAAAAAGCTGATGTGACGCTGAGAAACATCGCTGGCTAAAGCTAGATTTAGTTGACTGAAACCGCGTTGATTCCGCCAGTATTTTAGTAATTTCCCAAAGGATAAGTCTCTGTGGGGAAGAAATGGTCTTGAGGTCGAAATTACAGCCATATTACCTCAGAAGTAATTGTTTTTATGATCTGCGTTAGTTATAATTTAGAACAACAGTATTCATTGCCAATGTTAGGGCTAAATCCCGTACCATCTGAGTCAGAAAACTATGGAAAATATAACCTACGTTCAACCTGCATCCGGAAAATTTTTTACAACAAAATCACTTTATCTTCTGCTGGCGATTATTGGTGCTATCGCTCCTTGGTTTTTTCTGGTCAAATATTTTAGCCAGAATGATTTTTCTGTAAGTTCATTTTTTGAAAATGCATTTGCTAATTATGTTAGTTTAGATTTGGCAGTAGATTTACTCATTTCCGCCATTACTTTATGGTGTTTCTCATTTGTGGAACTCAAGCGAATTGGCCTTTCTCAGACTTGGCTAATTTTTTATATTTTGGTTACCTTGTGTATCGGGGTATCTTGTGCATTGCCTTTATTTTTGTACTTTCGTGAACAAGCTTTAGAAATACCGAAAGTTGATAAATAGTTTAATCTAATTAAAGTTTGCGTGTTTCAAATTCTCCCCTCTCCTTACTTTCGCGTAGCGTCTCCCTTTGGGAGAAGGAGAGGGGTTGGGGTGACCTATTCTAACTTCCTTGTGTCACTTCTAAATAGATATGTTCTAATCCCACAGGTAGCCGGGAAATTGACTCAAATTCTATCCCCTCAAATCGGGCGATAATTTCCTTTAATTCTAAAGGTTCTGGCAACCAAAAAGCTAACTGATTACCATAATCTTTATGTGTAAAATCATATTCTTGAGCGCGAGCGATCGCTTGCTCTTTTTGAGAAGTTTGTACTACTAAAACTTCAGAAGCTGGAATCAACTTTCTTAACTCAGTTAAACTCCCTTCAACTAAAATTTGACCATTTTTGAGAATGCCAATTCTGTCACAAAGTCGCTCCGCTTCATCCAATAAATGCGTGGTCAATAAAATAGTCACCCCCTGAGTTTTTAGTTGCCGAATCAATTCCCAAACTTCATATCTGGCTTCAATATCTAAGCCTGTCGTTGGTTCATCGAGAATAACTAACTGCGGCTGATGTACCAAAGCCACTGCAATATTCAACCGTCGCCGCATTCCCCCACTGAGAGTTTCTACAGGACTTTTGGCTCTATCTAATAAATTGACAGATGCAAGAGTTTTCTGTACTTGTTTTTGCCGTGTTTCCCGATTTAAACCGTAAATATTTGCAAAAAAATTGAGATTTTCCTCACAAGATAAAGTTTGATAAAGTAAATTTTCTTGGGGTGCAATCCCAATGATTTTTTTAGTGGCTTCAGAAACTGATTGATCATTTATAGTAATATTGCCACTATCAGCCTTGAGTAAATTACAAATAATATTAATTGTTGTGGTTTTTCCGGCTCCATTTGCACCTAGTAAGCCGTAAATTTGCCCAGACTTGATGTGTAGTGTCAAATCTTGCAGAACTTTTATTGAACCATAGGATTTATTTAAATTGGTGATTTTTAGCATAAATATAGGACTACTATTTGATTTTTGAACAGACACGTAGGGTGTGTTAGCGGTAGCGTAACGCACCAAAGCCTTAATAATGGTGCGTTACGGACTTCATCCTAACGCACCCTACAATACTTAATTTTTTCATGAATCAAACCGGATTCCTATATGTTAGCGTCAGTAATTGCAATTTTGATCTAAGAGAATAAGAGAGGACTGAAGTCCTCACTACGAGCAAATTTTATCAAAGTCTTCTTTCTACTACTAACATTCGCCGATAAGATAACCAGCCACCGATAACCATCACCAAAGCAAACACTAATAAAAACGAAAAATGTGATTGAATTTTACTAAGGTCAGCCCCCTGAGATGAAACTCCTACTAAAGCTTCATTCATATGATAAATAGGATTATATCGAGCAATATTAATCAGGCTTTGGGGAAAAAGTGAAGCGGGTAAAAATGCTCCGCCGAGAATTAACAAAGGAACTCCAAAAGCAGCGACTAAAGCATTAACATCTTCAATCCGCCGCGCTAATTGAGTCCCTAAAATAAAGCCTAAACCAACATAAGCCACGATACTCATGACAATAATTGTCAGTCCTAAAAGTATAGAACCATTGAAGGTCGCACCCCAAAAGGCAGCAATAGTATAAACCAAAAGTGTCTGTCCTAGACCAATGCAGCTGTGAGCGAGAAAAATTCCTAAAAAATAAGATGTCCCACTTAAGGGCGAAATAAACAAGCGTTTGAGGGTTTGCTGTTCTCTTTCAGCAACTACAGTGGCTACACTACCACCCAAACAGCTAAAAAATAAGGCCGCACCGACCAGAGTAGAGGGTGCTGCATAGGCGAAAGCTTCAGCCAGTGGTAATTCTGCCCGTTCTGCTAAAATGAATCCACTGAGGATTAACACGGAAATGGGGAAAATACTCCAAAAAATCAGGCTGCGTCTGCGGCGCAACAGTTCAATTAAGATGCGCTGAGTGACAGCGGTGGTTTCACGCCAATACTTCATTTTTAATCGGGGCTAGGGGGTAAAGGCAAACTTTCGGTGGTATCCCCAGAGGGTGTATGCAGTTTATGTTGGCTACTTAACCCCTGGTAGCTAATTACTAAATAATATACTAAACTATCAAATAATCTGCTAATTTAATAATTCCAATATGGCTGTCTGACATTCTATCAGATAAAAATGTTGACTATGAATATAAAAGTTGTAAATTCTCAAAATTCACAGTTCAGAATTGCTCAGTTGTCTAATTATGCAAAAATATTTTTTTTAGGATAAAGTGACAGGGAAAAAGTGATTTAAAAATTCACCAGTTCGTAGTTGCGCTTCAGCAATAAACTAATCTAGCTTTAATTTTGCAACATGAGTTTACTATTTAATTCACCAGAATCATCTACTATATCCCGGCGGACACTACTGAAATTATTTGGTGTTGGTGCAATTGTAGGAGGAACAGGATACTCCCGGTTTAGTAAGCCTAAGCCCACAGTTTATCAAAAAGATACTCTGAATTTACCGCAAATTTTAAATCAAAATAAAAGTGTTGTGGTGGTTGGGGCTGGTTTAGCAGGTTTAGCTTGTGCTTATGAATTGAGTCAGAGGGGGTTTGCTGTCACACTTTTAGAAAAAGCCCCCCAACTCGGTGGCAAAATTGCCAGTTGGCCGATTGAAGCTGCGGGGGAAACTTTCATGATGGAACATGGTTTTCATGGATTTTTCCCTCAATACTATAATCTCAAAAGTATAGTTTCGGAACTGGAGATCACTAATAATTTTCAATCATTAAACTTTTATTCTCTGGTTTACCGCGATTTGAAATACAAACCAGAGGTATTTCGCCCCAGTAGTTCGGCTTTTCCGTGGAATATTATAGATTTAGCGATCGCATCCCCAAATCGTTTACGCTGGGGAATTAATTTGACGAAGTTCAAACATTTACAAGTTTTTCAGGCCATTACTGGTTTTGAACGCGAAAAAAACTATCGCCGCTTTGATAGTCTCTCTGTGGCTGACTGGGTGAAAACCGAATTTCCCCAGGGTTTATACGACTTGTATTTTCTCCCCTTTGCCAAATCTAGCTTGAATGCACCAGATCAGATGAGTGTGGGGGAACTCATGCAGTTTTTCCATTTTTACTTTTTTGGTAACCCAGAAGGATTAGCTTTCAATGGCACTGTAGATGATATGGGTACTAGTTTAGTACAACCGATTGCTCAGTTTATTCAAAGTAACGGCGGTCAAATTCTGACTGGGGCGACTGTCAGTGAGATTCCGGCTGTAGATGGTAAGATTGATAGCCTCAAATATTATCTTGGTAGTAATAGCAGTAATGTGCCTTTCTGGGTAAAGCGCAATTCAGTGATTACTGATGATCAGGTAGAATATTTTGGTGCGGCTGATGCTGTATTTGCCTTGTCATCTGCTAGTAAATCAGCTATTTCTTTGACTTGCACTCATCAAGGATGTACTGTTAAGCCAGCCGCAGATGGTAATTTTCATTGTCCTTGTCATGGGGCAGTTTTTGCGGCTGATGGTAAAGTTATCAAAGGGCCAGCCGAAAGAGATTTACCCAAGTTTGAAATCGTCCAACGACAAGATGATCAGTTGCAATTGGTAGCAGCAAATAATCAATCAGCACCACCGCAGACAATCACCGCAGATTATTATGTTTTTGCGACGGATGTTCCTGGTGTGCAACAAATATTTAAGCGCTTCACTGGGGATGTAGATGCCAAAGTGCGATCGCAAGTGGAAAAATTAAGTATCGCTGATCCTTTCGCTGTATGTCGTTTCTGGTTTGACCAGGATTTTCAGTGGGAACAAAGTAATTTTACTTCTTTATCTGGCTATGAATTAACAGACAGCATCACTCTTTATCATCGCATACAACAACAATTTATTGATTGGTCGCAACGCACAGGCGGGAGTGTGGTGGAATTACACGCCTATTGTTATAAAGAACAGGAATTTCCCACTCAAGAGGCTTTATTAACAACTTTTGAACAAGAACTCTATGAAATTGTGCCTGAGTTAAAACAAGCTACAATGCTGCATCGGGAAATCGTCAATCAACGTAATTTTTCGGGATATCCACCCCAGAGTTATGCAGAACGTCCAGAATCTAGTTCTGGTATTGCTAATTTAATGTTTGCTGGGGATTGGGTGAAAATGCCTTTTCCTTGTGGCTTAATGGAACGGGCTGTCAGTAGTGGTTTATTAGCAGCCAATGAAATTTTATATCGTGAGGGTTTACAAAGGCGATCGCTTTTAACTGTCAATCCAGAGGGGATGTTACAAATCTAATTTTTAACGCCAAGGGGCGCGGAGATGTTAAAATCCCGGTGTCTGAGATATACCGGGATTCTGGTTAATGATGTAGAAACAGTTTTAGTTTAAGTCCGTTTATATTTAACAGTGAAACTTGAGCCTACTAAGCCTAATAAAGCTAAAAGACCACTAATGGAAGTAGGTTCAGGAACTGTTGTGGTGATCGGAGTTTGACGAATTGTAAAAGAATCATAGAAATTGTTTGTTTCTAGATCATCGGGAACATCAACAGAAAATGTGAAATCGACGGATTCACCAGGAGCGACAAGCCCCCCAGACCATTGCAGATTATAAGAGCCGTCTTGAAGAAGTTGCGCGAATTGCGATGAGGTTGGCTGTGGAGAAGCACCCAAACCGTTAAAATCAAACTCTGGAATTGCAAAACCAAAAGGAACAAGAATTAACTCAGGCGGTGCAAACTCATCATTAACCCCAAACCCGATCTTAAAGTTAAAGCCGTTCCAGATTGAACTAGTGTTATTCACAACTGTTTCGGTGACAAAATATTCTGTTGTTCCTCCTGACGGAGCGACAAACAATTGAGTATCTATTGGCGCTATAGCTTGAAAAGTCAGAGGACTACAAGATAAACCCGGAAAATCCAGAATTTGATTTGGACTGGCGGTGACGCTGTTGTCGTTATTCACAAAGGTTGTATCCACAGGAGTTTGAACTTGTGGACAAAATAAATCACCTTGACCAGCGCCTGTGGGTGGACTTATCTCAGTAATAGTACGTGCTTGTGCAATTCCACTACAGGCTACAGAAATTGCCAAGGTAGTTAGAAAAGTTTTACTGCCTGCTTTGATGTTTTGATACATATCAATTGTTGGGATAATCATCCAAAAATTAGCATATTAACTTCATTTTTGATAGTCGTTGCTTAATAAATATATATTTGGGTAGATATAAATATGGCTCATACCAATTATTTGTGCGACTGCATATTATTTCGACCCCACCCCTAACCTCTGCGGTGCAAGGGAGGAAGGAAACTGGATTTCTGCTTAAATTCTATTTATGCATCTTTATATTAAATAGACATCTCCGACAATTAAATATGCGTTTCATATAACCCTTGTAGAGAGGTTCCATGTCACGTCTTTACATTCTGGAGATGTCTATTCAGTATATATTTCAGTGCTTCCCATCGGGAAAAAAATTGCTCAAGTAAAATCTAAGCAATCCGAATGATTAATCTCGCTACACAAGCGGTTCTTTTCAGCCATCGAAACGGATTTCTGGCCTTATTCCAACAATTCACAAACTGATTATATATGCTTGTGGCTTGTGAACCTGCCTTCACTACACAAGCTGACAAAGCAGTCCAGTTTCTCGCCACGGCGTAACCAATACAGGGTATTGCTGCTGCTGCATAAGCTGGAGGTATCAACATATTGCTGATGCTTTCCATGATTCCAGAAACTGCAATGCCAACATGATAGTTAGCTAATGTATTCTCTATATTTCCTGGTACAAAGCTTTGGAATTTATGAGATGTCTCTTCCAGGAATTTGAGGTTATTTCGTCCAGGTGTTTCCAGAATCGGGTTAATTCGAGGTGTTTCTAGAATCGGGTTAGTTCGAGGTGTTTCCAAAATCGGGTTAGTTTGAGGTGTTTGTAAAACAGGTTGGAATAATGCTGGTTGTTCTCGCAGGTAAATCTGTTTCGCTGGTGGTTCTAGGGATTCCAATAACTCGCGGCGTTCTGGAACTGATAAATTTTGAATAATAGACCGATCAAGTTTGATCGTCCCGACTTTGATTTGTTTCTCAATAGTTTCCGTCCTTTGTCCAATTTTTTCTAACCGTGGCTGATTCGCTTGTTCGGCTTTTTCAAATGTCTCTAAAGCATTAATGCTGCCTTGTTTACCTTGAGTTGTGGCTAAAGTTTCGGCTTCTTTTAAAGCATTATCCAAGCCAGCTTTCATGGCTTCTGCATAGGCGAATGCTGCTTGTTCGACTTGTTCAGTGTCTTTGAGAGTAGCTACCTTTTTACGTTCAACTTGATTCAATGCAGTTTCTAGCTGGTTTAATTTAGTTGTTGCATTTCTTAACTGAATAACCGTGACTTGTGATTTTACCAGTTGAGGCGTTTGGGGGATGCGGGGTATTTGGGCAAAAGCACTAACACTCACTAAAAAACTGCTTAAAATAGCCAAAAATATCAATCTTGCTCTCTTAAAATTTCCCAACATTATTTTTTCTCCACAATTTTAGAAAATGTTTTTTGGTGAATTCACTATCTATCACAGATGTTTAATCTTTTGATTGCTAGCAAGGCGAAACATGATGATCATTCTGTGTAGTAAAGTTTGTGCAGGCGACTTTTAACGTCGTCACTTTTCCTTTAGGTTGGGTTCCCATTTTTTATGCAACCTCGACAAAGCATTATGGAAATTTTTGCAACTTTCGTGCAGTTTGATGGAGATAGCTTCAGTCGTTGGGCGACGGAATCACGATTGCGTCGCAGCATCCAAAGTTGTCTTCAAACAACACCAAAAGATACAACGGAAAATTTTTGGGTACTATATTGGTATAAGTTTTGGCAAGTTCCTGAAACTGAACTTTTGGCACAGCAACATCTCACGGCTTACTTACAAGAAGCTTGCTATTGGACTTCTCAAAAAACTGCGACTCATTTTGTCAGTACTCAGTACAAACTTTCCGATTGCTTTCAAATTGCGATCGCCCAAGTGGATAAAGTTCTTCAAGGTTTTAATCCCAGCTACAGCAGTTCTTTGAAAAGCTACGCCAGTATTGTGTTTGGGAGTGCTATCCGCGAAACTTTGCGCCAACTCCGCGAAGTTGATATTTGTACAGATTGGGGTTTGTTGCGGAAAATCTCGCAAAAGCTTTTGGATGAGTCGCTGCAAAATGCAGGTTTATCCCCAGAAACTATTAATGCTTATATTTGGGCTTGGCAATGTTTTAAAAATCTCTATATTCCTCAGAAATCCGCTAACTCTCGCCAACTTTCTCCACCTGATCCTGAAATTTGGCACGCGATCGCCACAGCTTACAATACACAAAATACTCAGCAAGTCAATCCCCAAACTTTAGAAAAGTGGCTACTAAATGCGGCGAAAGCTGTCAGAAAATATCTTTATCCCACACCGGATTCGCTGAATATCTGCAAAGGTGGTGAAAATTCCGGAGAACTACTCGATTATCTCACAGGGAGAGAGCAAGAATCTTTAATCGATGAAATTGTCGCCCAAGAAGAAGCCCAAACCCGCACCTCTGTGCAAGTTGAGGTTAAGCAAGTTTTAGCAGATGCGATCGCCCAACTCGAACCCCAAGTCCAACAGATTTTGCATCTATACTATAGTCAACAGCTAAATCAAGATGCAATTGCCAAACAATTAGGAATCAAGCAATATACAGTTTCGCGACGACTGACAAAAACTAAGGAAATATTGCTGCGGTGTTTGGCGAATTGGAGTCAAGATATTTTGCATATTTCTGTAAACACAGACCTACTGACAAGTATGAGTGCTGTGATTGAGGAATGGTTGCACAATTACTACCGTGTATCTCCTGATTAACTTATGTAACCGTTCTACCGTCTAAGAGAATATTTGCCAAATAGACCCAAAACAAGCTGAAGAATTCGCCGGAGAAAACCCCATGACTGCTAATACCCCCATCTTAAGTTTTGCTTCCACAGACCTGATCTTGGAAATTCCCACCACTGTACAAAATCAAGTTCATCTGCACAGTCAATCTTTTGCTCATTCTCCTAGTTATCAGGCTTATATCAATGAACTTTGTCTGGGTGCTGTCTTGCCTTGGTTGCAAGAAGATTTTACACCCCAAGCAAAAGTTTGGCCTGATGCTGCGGCTTTACCCAGTTTTTGGGAACTGGTAAATGGTACAGCCATAGTCGTAGACGCAACGAGATTAATTTTGGTTCCCAGTGAAAATATTGATGGTAGTGAATTGCGTATACCGCAAGAATGGGTGGATTTATCCAGCTGGGCGGGGGATTATTACTTAGCAGTACAAGTGGAACCGGATGATGGCTATGTCAGGGTTTGGGGTTATTGTACCCATGAAAAACTCAAGACTAAGGGTAATTATCATCCAGGCGATCGCACTTATGCTTTGGATGCAGATGATTTAATTACTGATATTAGTGTGTTAAACGTGGCGCGAGAATTTTGTGCTGATCAAGTCAAACGGATAGCCACTGTACATTTACCAATTCTACCACAAGCACAAGCCGAAAATTTAATTAGCCGCTTGGGAAATCCAGAAATTATTACCCCTCGTTTAGCTGTGCCTTTTCCTTTGTGGGGGGGATTAATTGCACATGGCGGTTGGCGACAACGTTTATATGAACAACGTTTGGGACTACCAGAACAACGGTCAGTTATCCAATGGTTGCAAAGCGGTGTTTCTCAAATTGCCGCTGCTATGGGCTGGGAAAAGTTAAATCTGCAATTGAGTCCGGCGGGGGCGCGGAGTATAGAAGAAAGACAACCAGGAGTAAGTTTATCACGCCAATTAGCGATCGCTGGTCAATTATATGAACTGCTGATTACACCCCAAGGCCAGCCAGACACCACACATTGGCGCTTTGAGTTACGTAACGCCACTATGGGCGCGGCTATTCCTGGCGGTTTTAAACTCAGACTCCTCACCGAAGATTTACAACCATTTCCCAACAATGAAGATATCGCCACAACTGCGGTAGAACAACTTTATATAGAGGTTGCTTTAGAAGCCGGAGAAGGTATAGTCTGGGAAGTAGAACCCCTTCCCGATAACTATGACCGAGAAATTCTCAAATTCTGAAGCCGTCAAAATTACCTTCTTACCTTTGCGACTTTGCGCCTTTGCGTGACAAAAATCCATATTTTCCATAATATAAACGCTATTAATTTATGCCTTCCGAAATCCCAACAAATCAAAATAAAATTGGTGTGGCAGTTATGGGGACTGGATTTGGACAAAAAGTCCATATTCCCGGATTTAAAGCACATCATCGCACCGAAGTAGTGGCTGTTTATCATCGAGATATCAATCAAGCTCAAGCCATCGCTGAAACTCATCATATTCCTCACGCCTGTGACACTGTGGCGGATATTTTGGCGTTACCAGAAGTGCAAGCCGTGAGTATCGCTACACCACCATTTCTCCACTATGAAATGGCTAAAGCTGTATTGCAAGCTGGGAAACATTTATTATTAGAAAAACCCACAACTTTAAATGTATTTGAAGCTAAAGAATTATATGAATTAGCTCAAGCAAAAGGTGTAACTGCAACAGTAGATTTTGAATTTCGCTTTGTACCAGGATGGCAATTATTTGCAGAATTGTTAGCCACCAACTATGTAGGAAACAAGCGTTTAATTAAAATTGATTGGTTAGGTTCCTCCCGCGCCGATACTTCCCGCCCTTGGAATTGGTATTCTGCTGAAGACAAAGGCGGCGGTGCATTAGGTTCTTTAGGTTCCCACGCCTTCGATTATATATCCTGGCTATTTGGGCCAGTCAGCAGATTAAACGCTCATCTGAGTACCGCCATTCCCGCACGAGTTGACCCTGCTAGCAAAGAATTAAAGCCAGTAAATACAGATGATACCTGTCTGCTATCTCTGGAATTAGCCGATGGCACACCTTGCCAAATTGCTATCAGTGCTGTAGTTCACGCATCGAGGACACACTCAGTAGAAGTTTATGGCGATCGCGGTACTCTAGTTTTAGCGAGTGAAAATCAAAAAGATTATATACATGGATTTCGGGTTTGGGGTTCCCAACCTGGTCAAATCCTCCAAGAAATTGAAATCCCCAGCCGCTTAGGTTTTCCGCAACATCACGCCGATGGACGGATTTCAGCGTTTATCCGTGTAGTAGACCAATGGGTACAGGGAATTGAACGCCAACAAGAAATAGTCCCATCGTTGCGAGAAGGCGTTTATTCGCAATTATTAATGGATTTAGCTCATAAATCTCACACAACATCAAATTGGATAGATGTACCCAACCTAGAAAATTTCCTCTCTCATGATTAGACCCCAAGGGAGGAGGGGAAATCAGAGTCAAACTTTGGGTGTTTGGATTGAGTCATTGACTGATATTCGATTTTCGACACTTGGATCAAAAAATTCCAGTGGACACTTCTGAGTTTGTCGCTACGTCACTTATCTGACTCTGCGAAATTTGCTGCGGTTTCTCCAAGGCAAACATTTGCTGTGCATGGAATAAATAACTAACTACCAACTAACAAACCCTTTATTAAGCATAGATGTTCCTCGATGATATGGCTAGTAAATTTCATCACACAAGGATATGGCGGGCGTGGGGAGCTAAAGCATCATTCACGGCTATGAAAATACGTTTCAGTGTGCGATCGCTCCATAGTCTTTTCCCCATTCTGGCTTTCATATCATTTATTACAGTACTGCTACTGAATAATTCAAATCCAGCAGTAGCACAATTACCGCTACCGCGTCAAGAAATTCGCGGGGTTTGGATCACCAACAATGATTTTGACACCCTCAAGGATCGCACCAAAGTGCAGTCAGCCATGACTCAATTACGGGGGCTAAACTTCAACACAATTTATCCTGTGGTGTGGAATTCTGGCTATGTCATGTATCCCAGCCCCGTGGCACAACGCGCAGGTATCCAACCCTTTGTCTTTCGCGGTACAGATGGACATGATATTCTTGCAGACTTGATTAACCAAGCTCATCGTCAGGGACTATTGGCAATTCCCTGGTTTGAATTTGGTTTCATGGCTCCCCCCACATCAGAACTAGCATTAAATTATCCCCAGTGGCTGACACAAAAGCAAGATGGTAGCCAAACCTCCATTAGTGCCGCTGGTGAAGTAGTGTGGCTCAATCCCTTCCATCCCGAAGTGCAGCAATTTATCACAAATCTTGTGCTAGAGACTGTGACTCAATATGATGCCGATGGCATTCAGTTTGATGATCACATGAGTTTGCCCCACGAATTTGGTTACGATCCATATACAATTGCCTTATACACCCAAGAAACCAATAACCGTCCCCCCACAAATCCCCAAGATGAAGCATGGATGCGCTGGCGGGCAGATAAAATCACAGCGTTTATGGTGCAACTCAACCAAGCTGTCAAAGCCCGAAAACCCCATGCGATTTTCTCGGTTTCTCCAAACTACTACGACTTTGCTTATAAGTTTCAACTCCAAGACTGGCTGGCTTGGATGCGGCAAAATATTGTAGACGAGCTAATTGTGCAGATTTATCGCCCTGATTTGCAAAGCTTCGTGTCTAATATTTCCCGCACAGAAATTCAAGAAGCCCAACAAATGATTCCCACGGGTATCGGTATTATGACAGGTCTACGAAATAGACCTGTTTCTATGGCACAAATTCAGTCTCAGGTCAGGGCTGCCCAAGCACGCGGTTTAGGTGTCACCTTCTTCTACTACGAAACACTTTGGAACTCTGCCCCAGAACCGCCAAGTCAGAGGCTAGCTGGATTTAAAAGCCTTTTCCCTACTTCCGCTTTCCGTTCAGCCTTAGAGTAAGTTATGGCAACCGCCAAGGAGGTTAAGACATAAACGGATAATCAAACTTAGACACCACTCCCTACTCCCCAC
>NZ_CAWQOY010000112.1:0-56020 GCF_963896525.1 Nodularia sp. LEGE 04288 | reverse complement strand
CTTCTCCCCCCTGCTCCCTGCTCCCTGCTCCCCTGCCTCTTCTCCCCACTCCTTAAAGATTCCGGCGGCGAAACTCAGCAGGAGGGACACGCATGGGTTTTTCTGGGTTCCAAATGCCTTTTCCCATGAGTCTAGCCCATTGTTGGGCGCGTTCCAAGCGCTGGTCATATTTGTGGTTAGGCGATCGCCCTACAAATATCGCATATCCTTGTTTAAGGACTTGTTCATTCAATAACTGCTGATCTTTCCACACATAAGCCAAAGTCCGACCAATTTGATCTTTGGCTGACACATCAAATTCCAGAATTACGGATTTTTCTTGATCACCAATCAACGTCGCTAAAACTTGTCTGGATTCATCTCCCCAAGGGCGTTGTTGAAAATCTGGTGCATCAATCCCAACTAACCGGACGCGAGAAATCAAGTTTGGTTGTTCAGCCATACCTAAAACTTCCAAACTTTGCCCACTGACTACCCGCGCCACCTTCACCTGAACCTGATTACTTGCAGTCTGATTATTCCCTTGACAACTCACCAGCAACAACAAGCAACCCAAAAGGACAATCTTCCCCACCAAGACCCCAAAAAAAACCTTTGCGCCTCTGCGCCTATGGGTGAACAAAATCTTAATCCTCATCTAACGGTAAACCCGCCTTCACTTTACCCCTAGCAAAATAGCGCCCAAACTGTAACTCATAAACCTCATCCTCATCTTGAGTTTCCACCTCCAAATCAGAACGGGCGTAACTCACGCATAACAAAGCGTAACCTTGGCGGCGCAATGCTGGCGATAATCCAATCGCCTCTGGTTGGTAAATTTCTCCAGACACCACCCGCACCGCACAAGTGGTACAAGCGCCATTCCGACAAGAAAACGGCAGTTCCTCCCCTTCTTGTTCAATGCTGTGGAGAATATAGCGATCGTCTGGAACTTGTTGACTGTATTCTTTGCCTGTAGCGCGATCGCGGACTTTAATCGTATATTTATGGGACATCTTGATTGAGGACTTTCAATGTGAACTTTCAACTTTAATTTAATCTGTTTACTTGTATATTTGCATTTTCTCGGATTTCATAGTATGCTTATAAATCGTTGCACCTGGAGAGGTGGCCGAGTGGTTGAAGGCGCAGACCTGGAAAGTCTGTTATGCGGGAACGTATACGAGGGTTCGAATCCCTCCCTCTCCGTTTTAAAATGAAAATACCATCGCTAGCTGCTTTGAGTAAACAACGTAT
This sequence comes from Nodularia sp. LEGE 04288, assembly GCF_963896525.1. Taxonomy (NCBI): domain Bacteria; kingdom Bacillati; phylum Cyanobacteriota; class Cyanophyceae; order Nostocales; family Nodulariaceae; genus Nodularia; species Nodularia sp. LEGE 04288. Next base: position 54,784 of record NZ_CAWQOY010000112.1, on the reverse strand, counting down.
ACTCTGGGCGGTACTGTTCCTGGTGACGGGACTATTAGTAACTCTAATACTTTCTCTGTCTCAAGGTGCAGTCCCCTTAACAGTTTCGGAATTTTGGCAAGCAATTCTTCACAAAGGCGATCCCATCAAACAGACCATTGTTTGGGATTTGCGTCTCCCCCGGATTGTCGCCGCGGTGATTGTGGGTGCAGCCCTGGGGATGTCAGGCGCACTGCTACAAGGAATGTTACGTAATAGCTTGGCTGATCCATTTATTTTAGGGATTTCCGCCGGTGCAGGACTTGTGGTAATTCTGATGATAGTTTTGCAAGTCTTCCCCATTGCGATTCCGCTAGCCGCATGGATAGGAGCAATTTTAACTTCAATTATTGTGATTTTGCTTGGTCGTGTCGGTTCCGGGATTTCGGTGGAAAGGTTAATTTTGGGCGGAGTCGCGGTAAGTTCCTTATTAGGCTCAGTACAAACTACATTACTTTTACTAGCTGAAGACGGTCAAATTCAAATCGCCCTGAGTTGGCTAGTTGGTAGCCTGAATGGACGAGGCTGGCGAGAAATTTCCACGGCTGGCCCTTATATCATTGTCGCCTTGCTGGGGGGATGCTTGCTGGCGCGGTCTGTCAACGTTTTGGCTTTAGGAGATGATCTGGCTGTAGGTTTAGGAGTATCATTAACGCGATCGCGAATATTAATTGGCGGTGTAGCCACCTTATTAGCCGCAGGTGCAGTTAGTATCTGTGGTTTAATTGGGTTTGTTGGTCTTGTGGTTCCTCACGGTGTCCGCTTAATCGTCGGTACAGACCACCGTTTTGTCTTACCACTTTCAGCCCTTGCAGGTGCTTGGCTACTCACCTTTGCCGATTTACTTTCTCGACTAGGATCAGTAGAATTACCAGTTGGTGCTGTCACCGCCTTATTGGGTTCACCTTTGTTTATCTGGTTGCTATATCGTCGTTCTGCTGGGTCAAGTAAACTGTAATGGGTTGCATTATTTAGATATAGCTAATTCTTAATTTTTAATCCCTGAAAATGCCCCTAGAACTGCAAAATCTCACTGGTGGTTACACAGCATTACCCATTATCCAGGATATTAACCTAACCCTAAAAACAGGAGAATGGTTAAGTTTAGTGGGTGCGAATGGTTCTGGTAAATCTACAGTCCTGAAATTACTCAGTCGGATTCTTTCCCCACAACAAGGCACAGTATTACTTGATGGTAAAGCCATTCATTCGCAGCCTCCTCATATAGTGGCACAGAAATTAGCTTTGTTGCCGCAACAGCAAACGGTTCCTGTGGGCTTAACAGTGCGCCAATTAGTCAGTTTAGGACGCACCCCACATCAACCTTGGTGGCAATGGGAATTAAACATTGAAGACCGGCGAAAAGTTGAAGCCGCAATTCAAGAAACGCAACTAGAAAAATTGAGCGATCGCCTCGTTGAGCAACTTTCAGGTGGTGAAAGACAACGCGCCTTTTTAGCATTAGCATTAGCACAAGAACCGAAAATATTACTCTTAGATGAACCCACCACTTATTTAGATATTAACTATCAATTACAACTCTTAGAACTGCTCAAAAACCTGAATCAGCAGCAGAATTTAACCATTGTCACCGTTTTACACGAATTAAATTTAGCAGCCCGCTATAGTTCCCGCATCGCCTTATTAAAACAAGGTCGTCTGTGCGAGGTTGGCATACCAAAAGCCGTTCTCACACCCAACTCCATCGCCGAAGTTTTTGGTGTAGAATCTGTGATTATTCACACACCTGTTGGGTTACAAGTTTGTGCCATTTCTGCCATCTAAATCTTTGTTTAATTAATATAAATATATAATTTCAAAGCCCCTCCTCGCTTGCGGGGAGGGGTTGGGTTGGGGTGTTTCTTTGCTTCACTAAGTTGAAATCTTCTGTATGAGGAACGAACCGCAAAGTACGCAAAGTACACGTTGGCGCTAGCCTCTGCCTTTGGGAGAAGGAAGAAAAGAAAGAAGAAAGAAAGAGTATTAAGACTTAGTTTCCTTCGTCTGCGCGTCAATCACTGAACTCCAGTCATCATTCTTCACAGCAGCTTCCAGTTGACGCTGACGTTCCTCTGCACTCGCATCCACCGCTTCTATTTCTTTAGACAAACTTGAATCAGCCATTGCTTTCCGCAACTTTAACTTTTTCTCCTCATAAGCGTGACGTTCCGCTTCTGACATTACCGCCTTAGCAGCCTCACCTACCGTACTAGCCCACATTCCGCCTTCCGCAGCATTCCCAGGTGGTGTACATTCGAGTTCTCCAATCCAAGCATCTCGCAAATCTTCCATTTCTTGACGCTTGGGAAACTTAAAAGTCTGCACACGCACAAAAGCACACTTTTCCTCACCATATTGGCTAACATGACCATTGAGGGAAAGCAACACATTCCGGGAATAGCCAATGTACTGGGTTTGTCCTTCTGCATCCAACACCGCGTAAACTCCGGCAATTTTGGCATTCTGGTCAGCCGTGCGCCAAGTCTCCAGAGGCATAATGTCCAGCCCATTATTTACCAATGTAGGCGTTATAGCCACCTCAGTGGTATCGTGTTCATCGTCGGAACTATACAAAAATTCATGTAACCCACGGTGATTGACTGGTACATTTTGATGCTCAATTGGCACATTATTCTCAGATTCCATCACAGTTAATCTCCGTGTTATTCAATAGATACCCTTAAAACATTGAAGCTCAAATCACTCACTCCTTACTTATTTTTACTCCCGGCTTTAATTCTCTTGGTTTTAACAGTTTTTTGGCCAGCAATACAAGCGTTTTACCTCAGCTTTACCAGCTACGAAGACCTTTCCCAGCCACCCCAATGGATAGGTTTTGGCAATTTTCTCCGCTTGTGGAAGGATGCAGTTTTTTGGAAAACCTTAGAAAATACTTTTCTCTATCTTGTCGGTGTCGTACCAATTTTAGTCATAGCTCCCTTGGGACTGGCAATTTTGGTAAATCAGAAACTGCGAGGGATGAATTGGTTCAGAGCAGCTTACTACACCCCGGTAGTGATATCAATGGTAGTTGCGGGTATAGCTTGGAAATGGCTGTATGCAGAAAACGGCTTACTCAATCAGTTACTCAAAACTGTGAATATTTTTCCTCAAGGAATTCCCTGGCTAACTAGTCCAGAGAAGCTGTTTGGCATTGTACCAATTTCTCTAGCCAGTGTGATGGCTGTCACCATCTGGAAGGGACTCGGCTATTATATGGTAATTTATTTAGCCGGGTTACAATCAATTCCGGCTGATGTGTATGAAGCCGCAGCTATCGATGGTTCAGATGGTATCCGCAAACACTGGGATATTACCGTACCGTTAATGAAGCCGTATTTAGCACTAGTGGCGGTGATTTCTGCGATTTCTGCCACTAAAGTATTTGAAGAAGTATTTATTATGACCCAAGGCGGGCCATTAAATAGCTCCAAAACGATTGTTTACTATTTATATGAAGAAGCTTTTAGTAACTTAGAAATTAGCTATGCTTGCACCATTGGCTTAGTATTATTTTTGATTATTTTAGGATTATCAGTTTTACGATTGGCGATTAATCAACAGGAAGATATCACAATTTAAGAGAAGCTAAACAGTAGAGAGAATAAGACCTCTGGCTTTTTAAATCAGAAATGCGGAGTTAATAAAAGCCCCTTTGTTTACGAAGGACAGTGGAAAATTTCACACAACTCAAAGCCAGATGAAGATGTTAATTAATTGATATTTTTAATTCAGGGATATGTCGTAAATTCATTAATAAAAAATACACTTTTTTTTGTGTTCTGGGAGATTTTGTGACAGCAGGAATAAATCTTGATGCGGCAGAGACTTTGCCATATAATATCTTTTTTTCTGCCGTCTAGAACTATAATCAAAAAATATAGCAAACCTATCAGATTTTACAGGTAACTTTCCCCGATGAAAAATGCTACCAGTAGCTGCAAAAATTACCGTCCCAATTGAACCCGTACATGATTTATAATTGGCTGGGGATACAAACTTTCTCATGGTTTGCTCTTGAATGTAGCCAGATGTATATTTTAAATCCTTGACTATTTCTAAGGATAAATCTTGGGGAATATATTGAAGTGGCCCTGTATACTCATTCATATCATTTAAATAAATTATAATTTTTAGGATTTTTCTATCTTCTCTATCTATATGCCATAACCTGGAACCTTGCTCGATTTTATTAGCTACATCTCTGCGAAAATATACCCCATTGTAGGCTACTGGTAAACCCAAATAATTCTCCACAATATTGAGTAAACGTTGTTCAAGTCCCCAGAAAAAGATTTCTGGATATTCCATTATTTGCTGGGAACTAGCGTGAACAACAAACTCATTTTTTTGTCCAAAAGTATTGTCAGGTATTTTTGGTATAAGGTTTTTTGCTGCTGCGAGGATGTCAGGTGTAGATGGAATTCCCAATTCTTCTAATGAAGTAATTACAACACCTTCATAATTTATCTTGTCTACTAGATCGAGATCAGCCTTTGCCAGAATAGGTAGATTTATAATGTGATTTTTTACTGCTGCTTGATAAGCCAGATCCTCTTGATATCTTATAAATGGTATGGCATCAATTTTTTTTAAAATTTTATTCCGTGTTTTTTGCAAAAATGTATACATCCCTGTGATCCTCGCACTGCTTTCATTTGAGTGAAATAACTTAGATTGAAAATTATCTGCGAAGGCTAGTAATACAGCCAGGCTAAACACTACTACTAACCTTAATATTTCTCAATGGAATTATTAAGAAAGTTGTTTTTTATACTTAAATTTATATTTGTGTTTATTCGCATAGCTAGGTTTTGGCCGAGCATATCTCAAGATACCTGTCGCTAGTCAGATTAACTATCCTACTTAAGTTATAAATTTGCAGATTATTTTTAATTAGAGGATGTGAACGACAGTTTATACATCGTGAGATTTCCGCATTTTTGATCCACCCAAAGGCAGTAGATAAAACATTACCTAAATAACTATAAGAGATGCAATAGCTCTGCTTTGCAAACAGTGACAAAGGAACAGATTTTTATGACGTTTGATTATGACTTGTTTGTCATCGGTACTGGGCCTGGGGGATTAGCAGCAGCAAAAAAAGCCGCGAGCTATGGTGTCCGTGTTGCTATGGCTGAACAAGAAACCATTGGTGGTACTTGTGTAAATCGGGGTTGTGTTCCTAAAAAACTGATTGTCTACGCAGCTGACTTTGCCAAGGAAAACCAAATGGCACAGAGCTACGGGTGGAGTCAGTGTAAACGGTACTTTGACTGGACACTATTGATGAAATCCGTACACCGTCATATCGAACACATTAACTATTCCTATTGTCAACAGTTGCGAAAAGCGGAAATTGAAATCATTAAAGAACGTGCTACTTTTATTGATGCCCATACTCTAGATTTGCATGGGCATAAAGTTACAGCCGATAAAATTTTAATTGCTGTGGGTGGAAAACCCACTAAGCCTAATATTCCCGGGATAGAATACGCCATTACATCCCGTGAAATGTTTCATTTGCCTTATTTACCAAAACGGTTAGCAATTATTGGTGGTGGTTATATTGGTGCTGAATTTTCCAGCATGATGCAGGCTTTAGGGTGCGAAGTCACACTGATTGAAGCAGATGAGATGATGTTGTCAGGGTTTGATGACGATATTCGCTCTGGCGTACAACAGGGTTTAAGCAAGCGCGGAATTAGAATTTTGACTCACAGCAGGGTTGAAGAAATCACTCACTTAGATGACGGTTGGCTATTGAAGACTACTGGCGACTGTGCAGAAACCATGGCCGCAGATACTATCCTTGTGGCTACAGGTTCGAGTCCTAATATCAAAAATCTGGGTTTAGAAAAGGCTAAAGTCGAAGTTGGTCAACAAGGTGAAATTAAGGTGGACGAATACTACTGCACCACCCAAGAAAATATTTTTGCTGTGGGTGACTGCATCAACCGTATGCAATTAACTCCAGTAGCCAAGGCAGAAGGTATTGCTTTTGCCAATACAGTTTTTGGTAATAACCCGCAAACAGTGAATTACGATTATGTGCCTTCTGCTGTTTTTTCTCGTCCAGAAGGGGCTGGTGTGGGGATGACGGAGGCTAAAGCACGGGAAAAATTTGGGGAGTCGGTAAAGTGTTACTCTAGCGAGTTACAACCCCTTTTGTATCAGCTACTAGAAGCAGAGGAGCCAGCTATGATCAAGTTAGTAGTTGATGGCAATTCTCAACAAGTTTTGGGCGCTCATATGCTGGGTGAAAATGCCGCCGAAATTATTCAAACGTTAGGAGTGGCAATTTGTCAAGGAATTACCAAGCAAGAATTGAATGAAACAATAGGCATTCATCCCACGACAGCAGAAGATTTTTTCTCTTTATAGTAGATTGACACTGCACCTGTGTGAAGCTCTTTGTGAGGTCGCCGGAGTTGGATAAAGCTCAATACAGTTGCCATAGTTATGATACTAGCCTTTTCGATGGTCTGAGCGGATGCGATCGCTTCAGAGGAAAAGACTTCGGTGGTTCTAAGTAAGCATACTGTGGCGGATCTGTTTTATAGTATTCTTCGGGAATTGATCTCGAATGATCAGCAATTGCCAAAATTACGCTATTTTCTGGAGGTATGATTGACTCACGCAGTTGCAAAAATGCGGAAAGCGCTTGATGATTTTGCCGTAATTCCACTCAACCCCCACCAAAGACACTCAGCCATGCTGCACCGACTGCGGAAATTTTAGTGAGCAAATGACCTCAACGCGCCATTTGCTGGGACGGGGGTGATGTTGTCTCAGTCCCTTTTGTTGCTTGAGGTGATATTGGCAGCAGAAACATATTTTTTGGTTAAGGTAGATGTAGGTTCTTCTGCCATATCATGTTAATAGTTAATTTGCGTACTACTACTTTATTTATTTATTCAGGGCTGGTTTGACGACAAATACATTGAAATAAGACTTAAATGAGAAACTTATACTTTTGTAATGTGTTTTCTATTTTTGACCAAAGTTGGGTTAATAAATTTCGACTTAGTAGAGCTTTAACCCCAATTCTGCCCAAGTTATTCTCTAATTGAGATCAAAGGTGTGATTTTTCCACAGACTGGAGTGGGAAATTCGCCGCTTCAGGACTTAGTTAGGGTGAGATTTTATTTTCTCAACCCAATGGGTAAGCCTCCTAGAATTGATCTATGGGGAGTTTATTGTGGTGCTACTGGCAAATCTTGTACAAGACTGAGGATTTACCATCAAGTTGATACTTTTATGTACTTAACAACTTATAGATGGTGATTATCCCGTATCCTACCCCAAGACCTATGTCTTACGTCTTTAGAAGTAAACTTGACAGTTATATGGTCAAGAATGCTATTAGTCATGTTAATCAGTCAATTTTATTGATAGATTTTGATCACGAGGTGTCTCTTAAACTGTTAAACATGAAAAGGTTCGAGTCCCAGCATCTTAAGTCCAATATTTTAGCCAATTCTATGCGGTGGAAGAGGTAATATAAAAGCTATGCATAAAACCCTGTTATAGGGATTTTAGCAAATTTATCATTTGAGAATTGCTATAATCTATTGTCCAATCTAATTACTTTTCTATTTATTAGGTGTATTTTTCTATGGGTTCCCCAATGAATCGTCTGTCTATTTTTGTAGACGGAAACAATATGTTCTATGCTCAACAAAAAAATGGCTGGTTTTTTGACCCAAGACGAGTCTTAGACTATTTCAAACACGAGCAGTCAGATACAACATTAATCAATGCTTTCTGGTACACTGGCTTAAAAGACCCGCAAGATCAGCGAGGTTTCAGAGATGCTCTCATTAGCTTAGGATATACAGTTAGAACTAAAATTCTCAAAGAATATTATGATGACTCTTCCGGGCGCTATTCCCAAAAAGCTAATTTAGATATTGAAATTGTCGTAGATATGTTTAATACAGTAGATCAATATGATCGAGTAGTTTTATTCAGTGGTGATGGAGATTTTGAAAGAGCTATAGAACTTTTACGCTCAAAAAATACGCATATCACTGTAGTATCGACGGAAGGGATGATAGCCAGAGAGCTACGTAATGCTACTGATAGATATATTGATTTAAACGATATCAGAGACAGTATAGAAAAAGTAGAAGGTTAGTAATCTTAGCAAATATTTACAAATCTTAAAAGTAAAAAAACTAAGGTTCAAAATATTTTAAGGAAACAGTAAAAACTTAACAACGAGGAAAAATGACTAGCAAAGCCGAGAAAATTATCATTTTTGATACGACTCTCAGAGATGGAGAACAATGTCCTGGGGCAACTCTAAATATAGATGAAAAGTTAGCGATCGCTAAACAACTATCCCGCTTAGGCGTAGATGTAATTGAGGCAGGTTTTGCCTTTGCGAGTCCGGGAGACTTCCAAGCTGTGCAGAAAATTGCTCAACTTGTGGGGACAGAAGATGGCCCGGTAATTTGTAGTTTAGCTAGAGCGATTAAAGCAGATATTGAAGCGGCAGCAGAGGCTTTAAAACCAGCAGTTCACGGCCGGATTCATACATTTATTTCGACCTCTGATATTCATTTAGAGTATCAGCTGCGGAAGTCACGGGCGGAAGTTTTAGCGATCGCCGAAGAAATGGTAGCTTATGCTAAGTCGTTCATGGCAGATGTGGAATTTTCGCCAATGGATGCGGCGCGTTCTGACCCAGATTTTCTTTATCAAGTATTAGAGCGTGCGATCGCATCTGGCGCAACAACAGTTAATATTCCTGACACTGTAGGTTACATGACCCCCAGTGAATTTGGGGCAATGATTAAGGGGATTAAAGATCATGTCCCGAATATTGATCAAGCAATTATTTCCGTACACGGACATAACGATTTAGGTTTAGCAGTTGCCAACTTCCTCGAAGCTGTCAAAAATGGTGCAACTCAATTAGAATGTACCATCAACGGCATTGGTGAACGAGCCGGAAATGCCTCCTTAGAAGAATTGGTCATGGCTTTGCACGTCCGGCGACAATATTTCAATCCCTTCTTAGGAAGACCAGAAGATTCTGAAGAACCGCTGACTAATATTGACACGCGTCAAATTTATAAAACCTCCCGCTTGGTTTCTAATTTGACGGGAATGTTAGTGCAACCCAATAAAGCTATCGTAGGAGCAAACGCCTTTGCTCATGAGTCTGGTATTCACCAAGATGGGGTGTTGAAAAACAAGCTCACCTACGAAATTATGGATGCTCAATTGATTGGTTTAACAGACAATCAAATCGTATTGGGCAAACATTCCGGTAGAAATGCTTTCCGTAGCCGGTTGACAGAATTGGGCTTTGAACTATCAGAAACCGAATTAAATAAAGCATTCGTCAGATTCAAAGACGTAGCCGACAAAAAGAAAGAAATTTCTGATCGGGATTTGGAAGCTATTGTTAATGATGAAATTCAACAAACTCCTGATTTGTTCCGCGTCGAGTTGGTGCAAATTTCCTGCGGTAATAATGCTTGTCCCACAGCTACTGTCACCCTCCGCACCCCAGACGGTGAAGAATTGACTGATGCGGCCATTGGTACGGGACCAGTAGACGCTGTTTACAAAGCCATCAACCGTGTCGTGAATGTACCTAATGAGTTAATTGAGTTTTCTGTACAGTCAGTGACAGAAGGAATTGATGCTTTAGGGGAAGTAACTATTCGACTCCGACATGATTCTAGAGTGTTTTCTGGTCATGCGGCGAATACAGATATTATCGTTGCTTCCGCGCAAGCTTATGTGAATGCGTTGAACCGTCTTTATGCATCTTTGCAACCTCAAGAGCAGGAAGAGGAAATAACGGCACATAAAATCTAGTCAGATATTTTGTTTGGGGTGGGTTTTTCCCGCCCTATTTTTTTGTTTAAAATTCCGAACAGCTATTCAATAAAATTACATATTTATGCATAAGGCTCGTCATATAAGAACTGGTAGGATTGTTTTAGCATCTACAATGGAATCTGGAGATTATTTTGGTATCTTTCAGTGTCCATATTGTAAAACTGATTTGATATTAACACAAGAATATAAAACAAAATATGGGAAAATTGTATCTGCTTTTTTTAAGCATCGGGAAGCCGAAAATGATTTTCAAAAAAAATGTCCTCTCAGAGTAGAAAATAATTCTGATAAAAGTAATAAAGAAAAAAAGTCTAACAAATCTAAAGAACAAAATTTAGAACGTTTAAAACAAGAAGTTATATTGAGTTTAAAAAACCGCAATGATACCCGCATAACATATCAACTACAATACTTATAGCGGTTATCAGTTAAGTGAGATACAAGAACCCCACCCCCAACCCCCTCCCCGCAAGCGAGGAGGGGGCTATGATGTACTTCATTGAAGTGGATACCGCTATATTTTTCTCATAAATCATTTAGGATTGCTATATCAGGCTTTTTTACCAAATAGTTTTGATAGTTGTTAAAGCTTGAATTCGCAAATCACGAGTAACTAAAGGAATACTCAAAGAGAAAGCTGTAGCGGCAATAATTCTATCAGGCATATCAGGAACAGTTACCCGGTCAATTTGTCGAATTGCTCCTGAAACATTCCTATCTAGAGGTACAAGTAAAATACCTATGTTGGGGTCATCCAAAGCGTTTAAAATTCGTGTTAATACTTCTTCTGCAAAGCGTCCTTTCTCAACTAAATAAGCAATTTCTATGATTGTAATAGCTGAGACGTAAATAGGATTACCTGTATTAACTGCTTGTTCCAACGCTGTTAATGCTTCTGCTGACAACCTCTGCAAGTCAAAAACGTACCAAATTAAAGTGTGTGTATCTGCTACTACTGATGTCATGAAACGATATCCCTGGGGAAATTACCCCACATTTCTTGACGTGCTTGAGCAAGCTCCTCTTCAGTAATATCTACTTTTAAATCAGCACATAATCCTCTAATAGTTCGTAAAGGTTTCTTAATAGTAGCTTTTTGAGCCAAAAAATCGGCAAAATCTAATAGTTGCTGCTGTTTATCCACAGGTAAATGGCGTAATCTTTCTAACACTGCTTCCTCAAGATTCATCTAACTTTCTCCTGATTTAACTTCCCAAAATGGCTTTAATCTCTGTGATAATTTCAGCTACTCGTCTATCTTTCTCTAAGATATCAGCTGATAAAAAAACTTGCCCTACTAGCTTAACTAGCAAAGATTTGAGCGAATCTCCGAATACCCTCGGCTAGCTGTTGTTCTGTCAATTCACCGTAGCCGAAAATAAACTGACCTGTATGGTGGGGTTGAAGATACTGGGATTTAGCAGACATGATTCCCACTCCCATTTGAGCAGCACGATGGATGATTTCTTCATCGCTCAGATGGCTGTCTATTTTGACCATTAAATGGATTCCGGCTTTTTCTCCTAAAATAGTGACTTTTTCCCCCAGGTGAACATTTAACGCCTTAACCAGGACTTGACAACGGTGTTCATAAAGCGATCGCATCTTTCTAATATGACGTTCTAAATGTCCTTCAGTAATAAAGTCTGCAAGTGCTTGCTGTTCTAGGATTGGTAAATGGCGATCGCTTAACCACTTAGCACGGGCGAATATAGCAACTAAATTCTTCGGTAATACTAAATAACCAATTCGCAATCCCGGAAACAGCACTTTTGAGAAAGTCCCAATGTACAGGACTGAATCACTACGATCCAAACCTTGTAAAGCTGGAATTGGTCTGTCACCATAGCGATATTCACTATCATAGTCATCCTCAATAATCAATCCCCCGGTTTGCTGCGCCCAAGCTAGCAGTTCTAAACGGCGAGGTAAGGACAAAATTGCTCCTGTGGGGAATTGGTGGGAAGGTGTGACATATACAAGCGGAATCGGTTTGCTGGTATAGTTGACCAGTTCTTTGACAATTAAGCCGGAATCATCCACAGGAATCGGTAAAAGTTCAGCACCTTGAGTCTGAAAAATCAGGCGTGCGCTCATATAGCCAGGATCTTCCAGTGCAATCATATCCCCAGGCTCAATTAATAGCCGCATAATTAAATCGAGTGCTTGTTGAGTCCCATTGACAATCAGGATTTGATCTGTTTCACATTTAACAGCACGGGAACGGGAGAGATAACAAGCGATCGCCTCTCGCAAAGGTCTGTAACCCAAGGGTTCGATAGAATAGTCCAGCCAACTCAAATTAGTGTAAAAGTAACGCGATAGTAATCTGCGCCACAGCTTCAGGGGAAATTGGTCTATGGCTGGTTGTCCGTAGCGAAAGTTAATCTCGGTATCAGGTGCGGCGATTCTAGGGAAATCTTCTGTTTGAGATAAAATCATCCCATACCGATTTAATTTCACTGGCGATCGCCTAATGGTTTGGCTCGATTCTATCGGTGTGGAATGCAGCAAATCATCCGGAAGTTGAGCGCAGACAAAGGTTCCAGAACCCGAAATTGTGGTTAAATAACCCTCACTCAAAAGTTGTTCATAGCTTTGAGTCACAGTAGTACGAGAAATATTCAAAGATTTGGCTAGCGATCGCGTTGACGGAATACGGACTCCTGGCGACAATCGCCCGTTGAGTATGGCTTGACGCAGTTCTTGATATAGCTGCTGATGCAGAGGTAGAGGGGAATTACTATTGAGAGCGATCGCTAAATCCATAATCCAGCAATGAAAGTGGACTGCTATTAAATCACAAAAGTGGCTCTTGTCTCAGACCACTTGAGAAATTACGCTAACAGTAGTTGAAATCAACACCCCTAATGATGCTGACAGAACAACAAATCACTATTAGAGAAGCAATTCCCCCAGAAGACGCACTGATTGCACAGCACTTTTACCAAATGTGGCAAGATATTGGCGTTCCTGATGAAGCGATGAATTCTAATTATTTGGATATTACCCTTGAGTTTATCACCCAAGCTCGTCAAGACTTATTTTATCAAGCTTTTGTGGCACAAGTAGATGATGTAATTGTGGGTTCTGCAAGTTGTCAATTATTTTCTGGTTTATACCCGAATGTAATGACAGCCGAGTACCGAAAATTCGGATATATCTGGGGCGTTTATGTTGAACCAGTTTATCGCAAACAAGGCATTGCGAAGAAATTAACTAATAGTGCAGTTGCTCATTTAAAAGCTATTGGTTGTACGCGAGTAGTTCTGAATGCGTCGCCATCGGGGAAACCAGTTTACTCCAGTCTGGGTTTTTTAGAAAGTAATGCCATGCAACTTGATTTAGTGGAAATACAATCATGAATGAAATTAATCAGGAACAGTTAAGCCCTACACAACGCAGTCAAATCAAGCGCGTACCTCAAAGGGGAAATTATGAGCGTCAGGTAATCTATGACATTTTAGATGAAGGGTTAATTTGTCATGTGGGATTTACTGTAGATAATCAGCCTTTTGTGATTCCTACTGCTTATGGTCGGGTAGAAGACCAATTATATATTCATGGTTCACCAGCTAGTCGAATGTTGCGATCGCTGCAAACTGGTATCGAAGTTTGCCTGACTGTGACTCTATTAGATGGGCTAGTCCTGGCGCGTTCTGCCTTCCATCATTCCATGAACTACCGTTCAGTAGTAGTATTTGGGACAGCAACTATAGTTAAAGATGCTGAAGAAAAATTAGCAGCCCTCAAAGCCTTTACTAATCATGTAATGCCCCAACGGTGGTCAAATGTGCGCCTACCTAACCGCCAGGAAATGCAGGGAACTCTGGTGCTTTCCTTACCTCTAACCGAAGCATCTGCCAAAGTGCGGACAGGGCCACCCCTAGATGATGAAGCCGACTATGCTTTACCAGTGTGGGCAGGTGTTTTGCCATTAAAATTAGTGACTGGGGAAGCGATCGCTGATTCTCGTGTGCCGTCCATTATTAACATACCTGTAGAAGTACAAAAATATACTCGTTGACCGCGCCAATTTGAGATTTGGTTTCGTTTTGACTCGCCATTGGGAAAATAAACCAAAAAAAAGGGAATACTGAGAATATGTATTCCATTCTCCCTACACTCCATGACCACCAACGATTATGAAACGTCCAACCGCTTAGACCTGCAAGAGTGTCAACAACAGCTACAGATGGCGCTTCAGAACCAAAAAATCTTAGCGAGGATTTTGGCTAAAGTTCGCGCCTTTGTCAACCTAGAATCTCTGTGTTCCACTTCTTGTCAAGATATTTGTCGGCAATTGAAGATTGAACGAGTGACAATCTACCGCTTCAACGCTGATTGGAGTGGTAGTTTCATGAATCGTTTTGGCTTTGCAGAATCACCTTGGAATACATTAGCTGCCTTTGGGCAGGACTTGGTTTGGGAAGATTCGCATTTGCAAGAAACCCAGGGAGGGCGATATCGCCAAAATGAGCCGTTTGCCGTATCTGATATTTACAATGCTGGACACGCGCGTTGTCATATTGAGGTGTTAGAACAATTTCAGATTCGGGCCTATGCGCTCGCGCCTATTTTCATAGGTACTAAACTTTGGGGAATACTGGCTGCCTATCAACATTCTGCGCCTCGGCAATGGCATCCTCACGAAGTTGAATTTGTTGCCCAAGCCGCAGCCCATCTTGGCGTAGCTATGCAACAGGCAGATATTCTAGAACAAACTAAACAACGTACAGCAGAACTGCAAGATGCCATTGCGCGGCAACGTGCTTTGACAGAAGTGGTGGGGAATATTCGCTCATCGGTGAACACCGAAATTATTTTACACACCGCCTGTCAAGAAATCTGCAAACTCCTGAAGCTAGAACGGGCAGCGGTTTATCGCTTCAATGAAGACTGGAGCGGCGAATTTATGAGCCAATCTGGTATGTCACAGGGACAGTGGGAGAGAACCAATACCTTCGGCAGAAATTTGGTTTGGGAAGATACCCACCTCCAAGAAACAAAAGGTGGGCGTTACCGCAATAACGAAAGTTTTGCTGTCAACGACATTTACCAAGTGGGACACTCTCGCTGTCACCTAGATATTTTGGAGCAATTCAAAATTCGGGCTTATGCCTTAGCCCCTATCTTCATCGGGCCAAAACTTTGGGGACTGATAGCAGCGTATCAACATTCTGGGCCACGCCAATGGGCAAATTACGAAGTTGAGTTTTTGGCACAAGTAGGGGCGCAATTAGGAGTAGCGATTCAGCAAGCCGAGAATTTAACTCAATCCAAACAACAGGCAACTGCCCTCCAAGATGCGATCGCCAGACAACGAGCCTTGACAGAAGTGGTGGGAAAAATTCGTTCTTCCCTAAATATTGATTTAATTCTCAAAACCACTTGCCAAGAAGTGTGTAAAATGCTGCGAGTCGAGCGGGTTGGCGTTTATCGTTTTAATCCAGACTGGAGTGGCGAATTCGTCAGTAATTTCGGCATGGTGGAAGCACAATGGGATAGTATCAATCCCTTTGGCAAAAATCTGGTTTGGGAAGACACCCACCTGCAAGAAACCAAAGGCGGGCGCTATCGCAATAATGAAAACTTTGCTGTTAACGATATCTACCAAGTTGGACATTCACGCTGTCACCTAGATATTCTGGAGCAATTCAAGATTCGTGCCTATGCCTTGACACCAATTTTTGTCGGACGCAACCTCTGGGGACTGCTGGCAGCTTATCAACATTCGGCACCGCGTCAGTGGGATAGTGTGGAAGTGGAATTTTTGGGACAAGTTGCCAGTCAACTAGGAGTAGCCCTGCAAAGTTCCGAAATGATGACCCAAATCCAAAATCGTGCAGATGAAATGCATCAATCGGCTGAACAGAGGCGGATTTTATTTGATTTAGTCGTCAAAATTCGGGAATCCTTGGATTTGGAGACAATCTTAAAAACTACAGTACAGGAAATCAGGCGATCGCTAACAGCAGATCGAGTCGGCATCTTTCGTTTTGACCCTGATGTCGGTTTTTGTAGTGGTGAATTTATCGCTGAAGATGTCTTACCTAAATTTGATTCTACCCTCGCTGTCAAAGTCCAGGATTATTGCTTCGGTGACCAGTACGCACCACAATATCACCAGGGGCAAGTGCAAGTAATATCTGATGTCAATAGCGTTGGCTCGAAAGTACCTCATCTCGATGTGATTGAGCGATTCCAAGTCAAAGCCCAGATTGTTGTGCCACTAAAAGAAGGTGATGAGTTGTGGGGGTTGTTGTGTATTCACCAATGCACCCATCCCCGTCAGTGGGAAGAACCGGAGTTGGAATTTGTCACCCAAGTGGCTGCTCAAATCAGCGTAGCGCTGTATCAAGCCAACTTATTCCAACAATCCAGCTTACTAGGAGAAACTCGACAAGAAGCCAATCAACTCGCCCAGGCACTCAAAGAACTCCGGACTGCCCAAATGCAAATTATCCATGCTGAAAAAATGGCCAGTTTAGGGCAACTGGTAGCGGGGGTTGCCCACGAAATTAATAACCCGATTAATTTCATCCACGGCAACTTAGTACACGCCCACCAATACACCCAGGAATTGCTGCGCTGTATAGAGCTTTATCAGCATTATCATCCCCATGTTGCACCAGAGCTAGAAGAGTTTTTCAAACAAGCCGAAATAGAGTTTTTATTCGATGATCTACCTAAATTATTTCAGTCTATGCAGGTCGGCACTGAGCGGATTCGTGAAATTGTTACCTCTTTGCGGAACTTTTCTCGCCTAGATGAAGCCGACTTTAAAACAGCAAATATTCATGAAGGCATCGACAGTACTTTGATGATTTTGCAACATCGCTTGAAGCCTTCAGCCGATAACCCTACCATTCATGTCAGCAAAGTTTATAATACGTTACCTCCCATCGAATGCTATCCCGGTCAGTTGAATCAGGTATTGATGAATTTGCTCTCCAATGCCATTGACGCAATAGAACAGCGCAACGTCCAGCTATCATTTCAAGAAATAGCTGCAAACCCAGGCCAAATCAGAATTTCTACTTCCGTACTCAATAAAGATTGGATTTCCATTCGCATTGCCGATAATGGGCTAGGCATAGATGAAAAATACCTCTCGCGGCTATTCGATCCATTTTTTACAACCAAAGTTGTTGGTAAAGGCACAGGATTAGGCCTTTCCATTAGTTATCAGATTGTCACAGATAAACACAACGGCAAAATTTACTGCCAATCAGAACTCGGTAAAGGTACAGAGTTTGTAGTTGAGTTACCAATTCATCAAACGACAATTACAAAACCAGTAACTTCAGTGCAGGTGTAAAGTTTTTGTATGAAGCTCAAGCCGAAAATCATCATGGCTGATCACTTTTTGGGAAGAGAAGACACATCTAGTTTGCATATTTAAATTAGATTAAACTCCTGTGGGGGAGGGCAAAGATGCCCGCCCATGTTATGCAGCTTTATATTTAATTAGTATTAACCTCTCAAAACCTTAAAACTCATGAATCCACCTGTAGCAACGTCTTGGCAAGCCGTCCGTAATGCCTTTCAAAAAATTTGGGGTTATGATGATTTCCGACCGCCACAAGGCGAAATAATCAGCAGTTTATTAGCCAAAAAAGATGCGTTGATTATTATGCCTACAGGTGGCGGAAAATCAATTTGTTTTCAACTTCCCGCACTGCTACAAACAGGATTAACTTTAGTAGTTTCGCCCTTGGTAGCACTGATGGAAAACCAAGTTCAGGAATTACTTCAGCGCCAACAAAAAGCAGCACTTTTGCATAGTGAATTGCCTTCATTCCAACGTCGTAGCACATTACAAGCTTTAGAAAGACAACAACTTAGATTACTGTATTTATCCCCAGAGACTTTATTAAGTGCGCCAGTATGGGAAAAATTATGTCATCCCAACTTACAAATTAACGGTTTGATATTAGATGAAGCCCATTGTTTAGTCCAGTGGGGAGATACATTTCGCCCAGCGTATCGGAGATTAGGCGCAGTCAGACCTGCATTACTCAAATCAAAACCACCAGGAACAAAAATCAGTATTGCTGCTTTTACCGCTACTGCTGATCCCGCAGCCCAAAAAACTATTCAAACAGTTTTACAATTACAGCAACCAGAAATTTTTCGATTAAATCCCTACCGCCCGAATTTGCATCCCATTGTTCGCATAGCTTGGACACCACGCAGCCGAAAACACCAATTATTAAAGTTTATTCAAAATCGCCCCAAACAATCGGGATTAATTTATGTTCGGACTAGAAAAGATAGCGAAAATTTAGCTGTATGGTTAGCAGAAATGGGTTACAATACCGCTAGTTATCATGCCGGATTGGGTGCAACAGAACGCCGTGATGTAGAAGCTCAATGGCTAAGTGGTAAAATGCCCTTTGTTATTTGTACCAGTGCCTTTGGGATGGGGATAAATAAATCAGATGTGCGCTTCGTAGTCCATTTTCAAGCCCCTTTCCTGATGTCTGAATATGTGCAAGAAATTGGTCGGGCTGGACGAGATGGACAACCAGCAGAAGCATTAACTTTAATCAGTGAACCTACAGGCTGGTTAGATCCAGAGGATAAGCGAAGACAGGAGTTCTTTGATCAACAAATGCGATCGCAACAACAAACAGCGCAGCAATTGGTGAAACAATTACCTAAACAGGGAGAAGTGAATGCAGTCACCCGTGAATTTCGGGATGCTGCTATCGCCTTGGCTTTACTCCACAGCAGTGGTCAATTAAAATGGGTTGACCCTTTTCATTACACGATTGAGTCAGGGGTGAAAAATCAGCCAATGACACAATCACAAGCTGCTAAACAAATGCAGCAATATTTGCATACTAAAAAATGTCGTTGGCAATTTTTACTAAATGCTTTTGGTTTTGAAAAAGAAGCTGCTAACTGGCGTTGTGGACATTGTGATAATTGCCGAAATAGTCATTAGTCATTGGTCATTAGCAAAGAATTAGACATCTTCATAAATTAAATATGTCTCTTTCAGAACCCTTGTAGCTTGGTATTAAGAAAATTGTAGGTTGGGTAGAACGAAGTAAAACCCAACTTTCGTCGCCCAAATGTTGGGTTACGCCTACGGCAAACTACGTTAACGTTCCTTGCTCCGCAACGCTGACGCGAACAACCCAACGTACGTAAACTAGAGAAGCTGCATTCGTAGAACTAGGCGATAATTTCCTGCTTTTTGCCCTTAAATTCCTGAAATATTGAGCGATGGGATGAATAACCAAATTCATCATCGCGTTTTACATATTCTCGAATCCAACTTTGGAGAAATTCAAAAGTTTCGGCTTGCTCCTCTGGTGATTTGAATTTATGAGGCTCCCAAGGACGATTACTATTATTTTTTAGACACTGATCAATGCCGGGATTGAGAAAAAAGATTTCAGTTGCGAATTCAAGAGCAATTTTAATTAGCGTACTATAACAACCTTCAATTACCCAAGAAGGGTTATTTTTAATAAAATTTCGGAGATCATTTTCTGAATCTTCGTGAGGACGGCGGATGGCGATTTTATTTGGTTCCCATACAATACTATCGAGGTCAAGAGCAGGAATGCTCAAATCTTGGCTAAGTTTATTAGCCAGAGTGCTTTTTCCAGAACCAGAATTACCAAATATTAAAAAACGATACATTTTAATAAAATTCGTAGGGGCGGGGTTTCCCCGCCCAATATTTAAAACTGCCGCAAAAATCTTAAATCGCTAGAGTACAAACGGCGGATATCATCAATTTGATGTAAAACCATCGCAAAACGTTCCACACCAAAACCAGCAGCAAACCCAGTGTAAACTTCTGGGTCATAACCTACAGATTTCATCACATTTGGATCGACCATTCCACAGCCCATTACCTCTAACCAGCGACCATTCCACTGCAAATCAACTTCAGCCGAAGGTTCTGTAAAGGGGAAATAACTAGCACGGAAACGAATTGGTAAATCACCAAATATGGCTTGCAAAAACACCTTGACAGTACCTTTGAGGTCTGTAAAAGTCAAACCTTCATCGATCGCTAAAAGTTCGATTTGATGGAAAACCGCCGAGTGAGTAGCATCGACATTATCTCGCCGATAAACTCGCCCTGGGGCCACAACCCGGATGGGTGGTTCCTCTTTTTCCATGTAGCGAATTTGTACTGATGAGGTATGAGTCCGGAGAAGATTACCATCTGGGAGGTAAAAGGTATCCTGCATATCACGGGCGGGGTGATCAGGTGGAGTATTTAAGGCTTCAAAATTATAATAATCTGTTTCCATCTCTGGCCCTTCAGCTACCGTGTAGCCCATGCCCACAAAAATATCCAGCGCCCGGTCAATAATACCATTGAGTGGATGAATCCGACCTTGGGGGCTGTAGATTCCCGGCATAGTCACATCGAGAGTTTCCGCTTCTAGCTGGGCTTGAATTTTGGCGGATTCCAGGGCTGCGCGTTGTTGGTCTAGACTATTTTGTAGGGATTCTTTGACTGTATTGGCGATCGCCCCAATTTTTGGTCTTTCCTCCGCACTCATTTGTCCCATACTTCGCAATAACGCCCCCAGTTGCCCTTTTTTGCCCAAATAGCTAATTCTGAGTTCCTCTAGGCGTTCTAGGGTATCAGTGGCAGCGATCGCTTGTTCTCCTTCCTGGCGCAGTGCTAAAAGTTGAGCCTCTAAATTGGTAGTCATTAGTTATTAGTCATTGGTCATGAATCATTGGTTATTAGTCTACGACTTTCAACTGTTAACCAAACACTTTAATCAGAGGCACAGTTCAAAACCCCACCTCTGTTTACTAGTTTAAAGGCGATTGGGTGTGTGTGAGTGTTTTTTTGCCTCATACTGGAGACATCTGATATTGACAAATGACTCATAAAAAATCACAAATAACTCATGACCAATGACAATTAACTATGAGAGCGATGAAATTACTCATTAGTAATGATGACGGAATTTCTGCCTTGGGTATTCGTACCCTAGCAGACACTTTGGCAGCAGCAGGCCATGATGTGACTGTAGTTTGCCCGGATCGGGAGCGTTCAGCAACTGGACATGGACTCACCATGCACCAACCCATTCGCGCCGAAGTGATCGAATCAGTTTTTCATCCTGCTGTCAATGCTTGGGCTTGTGATGGCACTCCCTCCGACTGCGTAAAATTAGCACTGTGGGCTTTGCTAGATTCTCCCCCGGACTTGGTGCTATCTGGCATTAATCAAGGTGCAAATTTGGGAACGGAAATTCTTTATTCTGGTACTGTTTCAGCGGCGATGGAAGGTATAATAGAAGGAATTCCCAGCATCGCCTTCAGTCTGACCAGCCACACATCCAAAGACTTTCGACCTGCGGCGAAGTTTGCCCAAATTCTCGTGGAAAAACTAGCGGTACAACCCCTACCAGAATTGATGTTGCTGAATGTTAACGTTCCCGCCGTCAACTGGGAAAAAATTGCCGGAGTCACTTTTACCCGTCAAGGAGTGCGGCGCTACGTTGATGTTTTTGACAAACGAGTTGACCCTCGTGGCAAAATCTACTATTGGTTAACTGGAGAAATTTTGGAAGAGGTGGAACCGCCGCCAGGTTTGAATATATCTGACAACGTGCCGATTGATGTCCATGTTACCCGTAACAACTACATCAGCATTACGCCTTTACAATATAATCTTACTTATGCTAAAGGACTAGATAACTTGTCTAACTGGGAATTCCAGCTTCCTTAAATTCTTTGGGGTAACTTAGTCGCCGATGACAGCAACTTTGACTTACTGGCACAAAATTTGTGAAACTGGAACAATGCCTTCCCCATTACCCACACTCACCAAATAATATTAAATTTGGAGATGATTACAGGTAAACTGGCGAACATAGTTAAATGCATCACAGCAAATTTTAGGTTATAAATTAGGAAATATCTTGATATCAACGATACATACACAAACATCTACATAGGGGTGAATGCCTTGCAATACATAGCCTACCTTGACACAACCAATCGGAAACAGGGTATGCAGTTTTACTAAGTAATACCCTTGATGCAAAGAGATTAAGACAGATAGACTGAATAAAAGAAGTATCATTTTATTGATCCCCCGCGAAATCCAGCAAGCAATAATCATGTCCAGGATAGAGAACCAATTTACCGTAAAATTTTGGGGCGTTCGCGGGAGCATCCCCTGTCCGGGTCCACAAACTGTTCGTTATGGCGGTAATACCCCTTGCGTTGAGATGCAAGTGGGCGGTAGACGCTTGATTTTTGATTGTGGTACAGGACTACACGTTTTGGGGCAATCTTTATTGTGCCAAATGCCAACAGAAGGTCATATATTTTTCACCCACTCCCACTGGGATCATATTCAAGGCTTTCCCTTTTTTGTTCCTGGGTTTGTTGACGGAAATAAATTTCATATTTACGGCGCGATCGCTCCTGATGGTTCCACTATAGAACAGCGTCTGAATGACCAGATGCTGCATCCCAATTTTCCTGTACCCTTACAGATCATGCGGTCAAATCTGACATTCCACAACATTAAAGCCGGGGAATCATTACAGATTAATGACATTACCGTAGAAACAGCACCCCTTAACCATCCAGGTGAGGCTGTAGGATACCGAGTTAACTGGCGTGGTGGTGCTGCTGTTTACTTAACTGATACTGAACATTATCCTGACAAACTGGATCAAAATGTCCTGTGGCTATCACGGGATGCGGATATCATAATTTATGATTGCACTTATACCAACGAGGAATACATTTCACCCAAATCACCAAAAATTGGTTGGGGACATTCTACTTGGCAAGAAGCTGTGAAAGTAGCCAAAGCCGCCAACGTGAAAAATTTGGTAATATACCATCACGATCCTGCCCACAACGATGATTTTTTGGATCGGATAGGGGAAGAAGCTTCTCAGGAATTTCCCGGTGCAATCATGGCACGAGAAGGAATGGTTCTTCAGGTTCCCACCTCAATGCCCTTATCAGAATCTTTTCCTGCGAGCAAGTTATCTGGGTGAAAGTTCCACTCGAAGCAATTGTAGATTTTAGATTAGATTGGTGATCAAGAGCTATTAGCGCGATCGCGTACTTTACAAGTCCGCCGCGACCACTGGAGGATCAGCAATGTGGTTTGTTAGCCAAACATAGAACCTTGTATACCCCTTCTCTAGCGGCTGGACACCAGCCAAAGGACAAATTAGAGTCTCCTGCTGGCAGAACTAGGGTCAAGGGGCAAGGGAGAGGATTAAAAGCATTAAATTTTCTTTTACTCCTGAGCTTTTATCTGTCGGGTCATCTGGACTCAGCAACTAGTGCTGATAGCACAAAATACCCTATTTGACAAGTGAGTGTCAGGTACTTTTGGCTAATAGCGGCAAAGCTTTGACTCTAGGCGGCTAAACGTAAGGTAGCTTGTGGCTGATGGCTAAATAAACCTAAAATCCCAGAATCCGGATGCTCAATTTGTCTAAAAATGGACGTTCTATGTGGGTTGCTTCTTCAACAGAATTGGCTCTCAAGCCAACTGCTGTGGCTCTTGGCAAATTTGATGGTGTGCATCTTGGTCATCACCGAGTTATTCAACCAATTTTGCCCCCAGCATGGGATGAGACGAGACGAGACGAGAGGGAAAATTTAGCAAACAACTCTCCCACCTCACCAACCCAAGCACAAGAACAGACATACTCGACAGTTGTCACCTTTGATCCCCATCCACTGGAATTTTTTACAGGTCAACCCAGGCCTTTATTAACACCACTGGATGAAAAAATTCAACAATTGCGATCGCTAGGAGTAGAACAACTTGTACTGCTACCCTTTGACCAAGAATTATCTGCTTTATCTCCCAAAGATTTTGTCGAGCAGATATTAGTCAAACAACTCCAATGTCGGCGAATTAGTGTGGGGCAAGATTTTTGTTTTGGCAAACAGCGTCGTGGTACTGCCAAAGATTTGCAATTACTCGCCGCCCAGCACCACATCCCCGTCACCATCGTTTCCTTACAAACTTATACAGACAAAGCTCCCACCCAGGAGGCTCCCATTAGCACTTCACTGATTCGTCACTACTTAGAAAGCGGCGACATCAAAAACGCCAACCTCCTACTGGGAAGACCTTACAACCTCATTGGTACTGTTGTCCCCGGTCAAAAAATGGGACGAACCATTGGTTTTCCTACCGCTAACCTGCAATTACCAAAAGACAAATTTGTCCCCTGTCAAGGTGTGTATGCTGTTCGTGCGGCTATTTTGAATGGGACACCAGATGCAACAACTGCACATGAGAGCTTGGGTGTGATGAACATAGGTAACCGCCCAACAGTGAATGGTAGCAACTTATCTGTAGAAGTGCATCTGTTCGATTGGTCTAGTGATTTATATGGCAAACAACTGGCTGTGCAGCTAGTGGAATTTTTGCGCCCCGAAGCGAAATTTCCTTCTCTAGAACACCTAAAAACACAAATTCAACTTGACTGTACTGTTGCTAGAGAACTTTTGAGTGCTGAATGCTGAATTTTCATCAGTGAATGGGAATACTCTAAATAAGGGAATGGAGAATTTAGCATAGGTAATTCTTCATTCCAATTCCTGACCCCATTACCAACCTTTTATTCTGTGGTGCATGAGAGAAAAAATTGACACCCTAACACAAAATCTTGCTCGTACCATCGTCGGCAAAAACGAAGCCATCCGCTTAGTCCTAGTCGCCCTGTTAGGTGGTGGTCATGCTTTGCTAGAAGATGTTCCTGGCGTTGGCAAAACTCTCCTCGCTAAATCTCTAGCCCGTTCACTGGATGGCAAATTTCAACGGCTACAATGTACCCCCGACTTACTACCAACTGACATCACTGGTACTAATATTTGGAACCCTAAAAACGGCGAATTTACCTTTCTCCCAGGGCCAGTATTTGCCAATATCCTCCTAGCCGACGAAATCAACCGTGCCACACCCCGCACCCAGTCGGCTTTGCTGGAAGTCATGGAAGAGAATCAAGTCACAATTGATGGCATCTCTCGTGCAGTTCCTCAGCCTTTCTTTGTGATAGCTACCCAGAACCCCATAGAATATCAAGGCACTTTTCCCTTACCAGAAGCCCAGATGGATCGCTTCATGTTGTCCTTAAGTTTGGGCTATCCTGGCGCTACAGAAGAACTAGAGATGCTACAAAACCTGCAAAAAGGTCTCAGTTTTACTGATTTGCAGCCTTGTCTGACCTTAGACGAGGTAGCTGAATTGCGTAAAATTTGTTCCCAGGTAAGAGTAGAAACTTCTCTGCAACAATACATTCTCGAATTAGTCCGCTCCACAAGGCAAGATGAAGAAATTACTTTGGGTGTAAGTCCGCGTGGTACTGTGGCATTACAAAAGGCTACCCAAGCGCTAGCTTTTCTTTTAGGGCGTGATTACGCTATTCCCGATGATGTGAAATTTCTCGTCCCTCACGTTCTCTGTCACCGCCTCATTCCCAGGGGAGGGCGCAATCCTAGAACTGTAGTTGACCGATTATTAAGGTCAGTTCCTATTCCTTAATGTCCTTGTCCTGCTTAGATTTGGGCGTGTTAGGATCTTCTCCAAAACAGGTAGATAAAACATGAAAGCTATCGAAGTTACTGGCAAGATTGACGCTGAGGGCAATTTGGTTCTAGATCAGCCGATTCAGGGAACAAGTTACCCTCATCAGGTGCGGGTGATTGTCTTAGTTCCAGAACCAGTAGAAGTAGAAGCAGTTGATCCTGACGATACACCCGTTGACGAAATTAAAGCTAGCTTGAGGAGAGCTTTACAACAAGCGAAAGCAGGGCAAACTCGACCAATTAGCGAGATGTGGGAGGGTATTGATGCCGAATGAAGAGCCAATGGTATTAATCGATTTAACTCCTGAATATAAACAAAACGGCTTTGCTGATGGAATATTATGAATTTCGTGTCACGCAGAGGCGCAGAGTCGCAGAGAGGAAGAGTTAAAGAAATGTAATTTTGGCATTTCATATTTAAATTCAGCAATGCCAACAAAACTTACGTAAACTTTCCAAAAGATTTCGCAATGTTCGTTCTGACTTACAAGCAACAGTAATATTCAAAAAGGTAAAAGTGCTGGATACCGCTTAATTTATCAAGTTGAATCGCCTACAAGTATTTTATTACTGACAATTTATTCCAAGTCTGACCGAGAAGATATTAATATAAATGAAATTCGAGATATTGTAACTGATTTTTCTAGTGAATCAGGTGAAAACTAAATATGCTTGATTAATCTAGTAAGTCTGTGTAAGCTCTATGATTGCTTAAAAGGGCTACATATAAGTATTTGGGGATGTGAGGAATGTCAAATTTTGTCAAGCGTAGCGATCGCGATCGCCAAGTGATACAGCGAAGCACCAAACGTCAACTCAAACGCCGTCCCTTGGGCTTAATTGTGGTAATTTTAGCTTGGAGTCTGGCTATGGGCTGGCTGCTTTCCGTTGCAACTAGCGCTTACAGTGCCACTCCCACATCAGAAATTGGCACAGTTGACGTAGTACCTGCACAATATCAATTAGGGAAACAATTATATCTAGATAACTGCTCTACTTGTCATCTAGCAGTCCCACCAGAAGTTTTACCCTCCCAAACCTGGAGAAATCTTTTACAAGACTCACAGCACTACGGCGCACAACTTACACCTTTAATCGATCCTCCCCGAATGCTTGTTTGGAGATATCTTTCTACTTTCTCTCGCACACAGCTAAAAGACGAAGCCATACCCTATCGCGTCAATTCTTCACGTTATTTTAAGGCTTTACATCCCCAAGTCGATTTACCCCGTCCTGTTGAGATTAGCAGTTGTGTGAGTTGTCATCCCAGCGCGAGGGATTTTAATTTCCGCCTCCTGACTGCGGAATGGGAGGAGTAGGAGGTAGGGGAGCAGGGAGCAGGGAGCCGGGGGGAGAAGACGGTAACTTCCCAATGACCAATGACCAATGACCAATGACCAATGACTAATGACTAATGACCAATGACCAGACGGTCTGACTCAGTTGTGGGCGAAATGATACTATTAGATTAGTTTGAAATTTAAACTGAAAAATAAAACCAATCGGTTTACTCAATGATTGGATCTACCTTTTGCTGTTTTTGAGTTAATTCTGATTTTCTACCCATCTACAACCACAATGGCTGGACTGGGTTAAATTCTTATAATCAATACAAAAACTTTATTCCCCGTACCCCTCGATTTAGTTCCATAATTTGCCATGCTAAAACTCTTGTTGGGCGATCCCAACGCTCGTAAGCTTAAAAAATACCAACCTTACATTAGTGAAATTAACCTCTTAGAGGAAGACATTGAAGCCCTTTCTGATGAGGATTTAAAAGGCAAAACAGGAGAATTTAAACAGCGCCTTGCCAAAGGCGAAACGCTGGATGATATTCTGCCGGAAGCCTTTGCTGTGGTCAGAGAAGCCGGACGGCGAGTCTTGGGGTTGCGGCATTTTGATGTCCAAATGTTGGGCGGTGTCATCCTCCACTCTGGGCAAATTGCCGAAATGAAAACCGGGGAAGGTAAAACTTTAGTTGCTACCTTACCGAGTTATTTAAATGCTCTGAGTGGTAAAGGTGTACACGTAATTACAGTTAACGATTACCTGGCTCGTCGGGATGCTGAATGGATGGGACAGGTACATCGGTTTCTGGGATTGAGTGTGGGGCTAATTCAGTCGAGCATGATTCCCAGTGAACGCAAAAAAAACTATGAGTGCGATATCACTTATGTCACCAACAGTGAGATCGGTTTTGACTACCTGCGGGACAATATGGCTACATCAATGGCTGATGTGGTACAACGCCCGTTTAACTATTGTGTGATTGACGAGGTAGACTCGATTTTAGTTGATGAGGCGCGGACACCACTAATTATTTCTGGGCAGATAGAAAGACCTACAGAAAAATACTTACAAGCTGCTGAAATCGCTTCCAGACTGCAAATAGATGAGCATTACGAGGTAGATGAAAAAGCTCGTAACGTGCTGTTAAGTGATGAAGGCTTCGCGGAATCGGAAAATCTTTTGGGAGTTACTGATTTATTTGACCCGGAAGATCCTTGGGCGCATTTCATGTTCAATGCTATTAAAGCTAAGGAACTTTTCCTCAAGGATAAACACTACAT
Source organism: Nodularia sp. LEGE 04288 (assembly GCF_963896525.1). Lineage (NCBI taxonomy): Bacteria > Bacillati > Cyanobacteriota > Cyanophyceae > Nostocales > Nodulariaceae > Nodularia > Nodularia sp. LEGE 04288. The sequence continues at coordinate 26,762 of NZ_CAWQOY010000112.1, read as the reverse complement.
CGTTGGGAACAAGGAAGTAGTCATTGTTGATGAATTTACCGGGCGCGTTTTACCGGGAAGGCGTTGGAGTGATGGTCTGCACCAAGCAATTGAAGCCAAAGAACACGTAGATATTCAACCGGAAACTCAAACTCTGGCGACAATTACCTATCAAAATTTGTTCTTGCTTTATCCCAAATTAGGTGGGATGACCGGAACGGCAAAAACTGAAGAGCCAGAATTTGAAAAAATCTACAAATTAGAAGTTGCAGTCATTCCTACCAATAGAATTAGAAGACGGCAAGACTGGCCGGATATGGTGTTTAAAACTGAGCCGGGAAAATGGCGCGCGATCGCGGGAGAATGTGCTGAGATGCACGAACTCGGCAGACCAGTCTTGGTAGGAACCACCAGTGTAGAAAAATCGGAATATCTCAGTCAGCTGCTGAAGCAAATGGAAATTCCCCATGAACTGCTCAACGCGCGACCAGAGAACGTGGAACGGGAAGCAGAAATTGTCGCCCAAGCCGGACGCAGAGGTGCTTTAACCATTGCCACAAACATGGCTGGTAGAGGTACAGATATTATCCTTGGTGGTAACTCCGAATACATGGCACGTCTGAAGCTGCGGGAATACTTTATGCCGCGAATTGTCATGCCAGAAGATGAAGATGTCTTTGGTGTGCAAAGAGTGGCTGGTTTGCCCGCAGGACACGGTGGTGGTCAAGGTTTTGTTCCTGGTAAAAAAATCAAAACTTGGAGAGCTTCACCAGAAATTTTCCCGACTCAACTGACCAAAGAAACTGAACAGTTGTTAAAAGATGCTGTGGAAGTGGCGGTGCGGGAGTATGGGGAACGCAGTTTACCGGAACTGGAAGCAGAAGACAAGGTAGCTGTAGCCGCTGAAAAAGCTCCCATTGATGACCCTGTGATTCTGAGGTTGCGGGAAGCTTACAACCGTGTGAAGCAAGAATACGAACAATTCACTGAAACAGAACACAATGAAGTGATTGAGTTAGGCGGTTTGCACGTCATTGGTACAGAACGCCACGAATCACGACGAATTGATAACCAATTGCGGGGACGTGCGGGACGACAAGGTGACCCAGGTTCGACAAGATTCTTCCTCAGTTTAGAGGATAACTTGCTGCGAATTTTTGGAGGCGATCGCGTCGCTGGATTAATGAATGCTTTCCAAGTAGAGGAAGATATGCCCATTGAATCCGGGATGCTGACCCGCAGTTTGGAAGGCGCACAGAAAAAAGTTGAAACCTACTACTACGACATCCGTAAACAGGTGTTTGAGTACGACGAGGTAATGAATAACCAACGTCGCGCCATCTACGCCGAACGCCGCCGGGTATTAGAAGGTCAGGACTTGAAAGAACAGGTGATCAAATACGCCGAAAAAACGATGGATGAAATCGTTGATTTCTACATCAACCCAGACTTACCCTCGGAAGAGTGGGAGTTACAAAAGTTGGTAGAAAAAGTCAAGGAATTTGTCTATCTGCTAGCGGATATGGAACCAAGTCAATTAGAGGATATGACCGTTAGCGAGATTAAGGCTTTTCTCCACGAACAAGTGCGAATTGCCTACGACCTCAAAGAAGCGCAGATTGACCAAATTAAACCGGGATTAATGCGAGAAGCGGAAAGGTTCTTTATCTTACAACGCATTGATACCCTGTGGCGGGAACACCTGCAACAAATGGATGCTTTGCGCGAATCTGTAGGTTTGCGTGGTTATGGGCAGAAAGACCCGTTGATTGAGTACAAGAGCGAGGGTTATGAACTGTTCTTGGATATGATGGTCAACATCCGCCGAGATGTCGTTTATTCGTTGTTCATGTTCCAGCCACAAGCTCAACCTGTGGTGCAGCCATCATCTGAGATGGTGTAAGGAAGGAATATTTTTTCACGCACCAGACGCAGAGGCGCAGAGAGTTTTCTGCGTCTTTGTTTTATGGTTAATTAGGTTCATTATTCAGCAAACATTTCAGCTAAGATATCAAGAACTGTTTTTTGTTCATCTGCACTAATTTGACCAAGAAATTTGACTAATCGAGTTTTATCTACTGTCCGAATTTGGTCAAGTACAACTTGTCCATCTTGTCCTTGAAATTGACACTTTACCCTTGTTGGATATGTTTGTCCTTTTTTTGTCATTGGTGCAACAATGACGGTGGCAATATTGTGATTTATTTCGTTTGGTGAAATCACTAAACAGGGGCGTAGTTTTTGAATTTCACTGCCAATAGTAGGGTGAAGATTAACTAGGAAAACATCAAATCGGTTGACTACCATTCCCATTCAACCTGATCCCATTTTGTTGTATTGATCTCATCTAATAGGACATCATCGTGTTTTTCCGCCATCGCTGCAAATGCTTTGTTCCAACCAATCCGTGCTTGTTCAACTGGGCGAATAATCAGATGATTATCATGAACTTCAATTTCTACTTCTGAGTTAATACCGCTTTGTTCTAATAGGGTTTTAGGTATACGAAGTCCTTGGGAATTGCCGATTTTTACTATTCGGGTTTTAATAGCTGTACCCATTTTATTTTATTGAGAATAGGATTGTATCTACATTGTAATTACACAAATATAAATAGTCAAGTCGAAAGCTCTGCCTACGATGCTAGAAAATCTGGACGTTGAAAAAGTCGTCCGTCACCTGAAAATTTGCGAACAGTTGCTTGGACATAACACGCGAATGGGTTAAGAGGCAAACACGTAATTTATCATAGTTTGCGGTTTTTACTGTTGAACTTTCAGCAAACTTCTTATCTCAGTATTACGTAAGCGATCGCAGCGCAGTTTCAACCCCAAGACTATACAGGGAAACTCCAGTTATATCTAATTTATACTTGTAAAATTTCATACAGACAGTTGCAATAATGACATTAACAGTGTCATAAAGAAAAGGTAAAGATTCAGCTTGGATATCGTTCACCTCCAAGATGCTTGCGTTCCCAGCTTCCAGGATAGATACATCACACTTATGACTGAAATCACATTACGCCTACAACAGGAAGATACGGAAAAAACGTTGACAGTGAATCAAGATGAATTCATCATTGGGCGTTTGCCGGAATGTGACTTATACTTACCTTTTGGCGGAGTTTCCCGTAAACACGCCCGGCTGGTAAAAACTGTTAATGGTGTATGGACTATTGAAGATTTGGGTAGCAAAAACGGGACACAGGTGAACCAAAATCTCATTAGTCAAATCCACGAATTACATCATGGTGATATGATTTGGCTGGGAAATGTGAATTTGGAAGTGCTGTTTGGCAATGGTGCGGCACATTGTATGAATCAGCAGACTATAGGGTCAATAGATTCTCAGCCAAGAACGATTTTTCACAACGTCAAGCAACTACAACAGCAATGGATAGAAGCTGATAGCCAAGATGGGGAAACCAGTAATAAAGACAAAACTATTGCCCGCCTCAAAGACTTGGTAGATATAGCCAAAAATCTCTGTGCAGCAGCATCCATAGAAGAAATTTTCTCTCAAGTGCAACAAGTTGTTTTTCGTTACCTCGATAGTATTGACCGCTTGGCGCTATTAATTGATGTCAATGGCTGCGGTCATCTGGAGTTAGTGAATGCTGCTACTAGAGACATTGACCAACAGAAATATCTCGAAGGTGATGGCGACTGGATTAGTCGCAGTATTTGTCAGAGAGTGTTTGAGGAAAAAATTGCACTTCAAACTGCTGATACCCATAAGGATGAACGCTTTTCGGGAGAACACAGTATTTTGGTGAAAGGCATCCGTAGCGCGATGGCTGTACCTTTGTGGGATGAAAATAAAGTTGTCGGCGTTCTTTATGCCGATGCTCATCTTTCATCTTCCCATTGGGCAAATGAAGGGGAGGAAGAACTCAGTTTTTTTTCGGCTTTAGCAAACCTTGTAGCTTCTAGTGTACAACGTTGGCTGTTGGCAGATAAATTAAAAGCTGAAGAAGTGATTCGGCACCGATTAGAGCGTTATCATTCTCCAGCCGTTGTGCAGCAATTAATCGCTGTAGGTGGTTTACCTGATGGTCGTTTAGCTCCCACAGAAAGCGAAATCAGCATTGTGTTTGCAGATTTAGTTGGGTTCACGGCAATTTCGGAACGGTTAACACCAACTGCGATCGCACAATTATTGAATAATTTATTTGAAGAGATGCTACAAGAAGTATTTGCCTATGGTGGCACTTTGGATAAATATATAGGCGACTGTATTATGGCATTTTTTGGCGCACCAGAACCCCAACCAGATCATGCAGATCGCGCCACTGCTGCGGCTAAGGGAATGTTGGCTCGTCTGGAACGTCTCAATGCTAGTGGTTTTTGGCAGGAACCGCTACAGTTACGCATTGCCATTAACAGTGGTAAAGCTGTGGTGGGGGATGTTGGTAGTTTTCAAAGGGTAGATTATACCGCATTAGGGGCAGCAATTAATCTGGCAGCGCGTATGGAAGCAGTCTGTCCTCCCAGTGAATGTGTGATCAGTGAAACCACTTATTTCATGCTTTCGCAAACCTCAGACTTTCACGAAATGGGACATTATCGTTTCAAAGGTATTGATCGATTGGTGAAGGTTTATCAGACAAAAACAGTAACTCAAATTCTTTAATTTGTAGCAAAATATTTTTGAAAATATGCGTCGTGATTCGATTTTTTACAAACTATTTCAACAAGCTCCTACCCTATTATTTGAATTGTTAGCAAATCCCCCGGAAAATGCAGATGCTTATCGATTTGATTCAGTAGCTGTCAAAGAACCAAAATTTGAAATTGATGGGGTATTTCTCCCGCCAGAAAATGCAGGTGCAGGAATTGTATATTTCTGTGAAGTGCAATTTAAAAAGGACGAACAGCTTTATGAACGAGTATTTGCCGAATCTTCACTATATTTCTATCGCAACCGTGCTAGATTTAGCGATTGGCAAGCAGTGATTATTTATCCTTCTCGCAGTATTGAACAAAGCGATATTTATCCTCATCGAACCCTACTCAGTGGAAACCAAGTACATCGGGTTTATTTGGATGAATTGGGGGATATTCGAGAATTACCCTTATGGGTAGCATTGATGGTATTAACTACTGTAGAGGAAGAACAAGCACCAGAAGCAGCAAGGTATTTGTTAACCAAAACCCGTGAAAATGTAACATCGCCATCAAGTCGCGCCATAATAGAAATAATCACGACGATTATGGTGTATAAATTTGAACGATTAAACAGAAGGGAGGTTGAAACTATGCTGGGAATAACACTCAAGGAAACGAGAGTTTACCGAGAAATTAAAGACGAAGGACGACAGGAAGAGGCTGCTAACTTAATTAGCAGACAATTGACTAAGCGATTTGGAGAACTGTCGGAGGAAATGCGCTCTTTGATTTCTGGTTTACCTTTGCCTATTCTCGAAGATTTGAGCGAAGCATTTTTAGATTTTACGAGTTTAACTGATTTACAATCCTGGTTAGAAGCGCTGGAAAATTAAATCAGTGAACAGTTATTAAGGCAACCGAAAAAACGAAGCCGCGCAATATTTTGGGTTGACAAAATCAGCGTCAAATTCTCCCTTCTCCTTGATAAGGAGAAGGGTTGGGGGTGAGGTTCTTTACTTTATTAAAACAGCACGCCTAATAATTTACATTAAATATTATAATAAACACTAAACTAATTAAATTTGCTTACTATAAATATGCGCGATCGCGTTGTCTTAAAACTGTATCTGTTAATTATTGTGTTTATTTAAATGAAAATCACTAATTACAAATTTCGTGTAGCGGTACTTTTCCCAATTTCCACAAACTTGATTTGTTGATACACCGAAAGAGCCTGAGCCACACATTGATCCATATTGTAATATTTATAAGTGGCTAACCGTCCCACAAAATACACCCCTGACATAGAATCTGCCAACGCTTTGTATTTTGTATAAATTTCATAATTCTCAGGACGAGGTACAGGATAATACGGTTCACCTTCCGCCTGGGGAAACTCATAAACGATGGTCGTTTTATTGTGTTCCTGTCCAGTTAAATACTTAAACTCTGTGACACGGGTATACAGGTGTTCATTGGGATAGTTAATCACTGGCGCTGGTTGAAATACAGGGGTATTATGTGTCTCGTGCTGGAAATGCATTGATCTATAAGGTAATTTGCCATAGCGATAATCGAAAAATTCATCAATCGCTCCGGTATAAACCATCTCACGCCAAGGGATTACCTGCTCAATTTCTCGGTAATCGGTGTTCAGCATCACCTTAATATTGGGATGGTCTAACATCTTCTCGAACATCCGAGTATAACCGTGTAGAGGCATTGCTTGATAGGTGTCGGTAAAATAGCGGTTGTCGCGGTTGGTACGGGTGGGAACCCTAGTAATGACTGATTTATCTAACTCTGAAGGGTCGAGTCCCCATTGCTTGCGGGTGTAGCCTTGGAAGAATTTTTTATACAGTTCCTTTCCAACTTTGCTGACTATAACATCTTCTGATGTGCGGATGTATTCTTTCGGTTCCGCAATACATTTGAAGAACTCATCCACCTCAAATGAATTTAGGTTCATCCCATAGAGTTGGTTAATAGTGTCCAAATTAATGGGGAGAGGCAACATTTGACCATCGACGCTACTCAAGACGCGATGTTGGTAAGGTCGCCACTGAGTGAATTGTGAAAGGTATTTAAAGACTTCCTGGGAGTTGGTGTGAAAGATGTGGGGGCCGTATTTATGTACGAGAATGCCATCATGATTATAATAATCGTAAGCATTACCACCAATGTGATTGCGCTTGTCCACAACTAACACTTTTTTACCACACTGACTCGCCAAACGTTCCGCCATCACGCTTCCAGCAAATCCCGCACCCACAATTAAGTAATCAAATTGCCAATCTGTTTTGCAGGTTTCTGGTGCTTTGTAACCCTGTATTGCCTTCTGGGAATGGCTTGTGTCTTCATTCTGACGCGCTGCAATGGCAAAGTCTATCAGCTTCATCATTGTATTCCAAGTGCGATCGCAATCCCCGCTACTGGGAAACGCATAAATATTCGGATGCTGATGTACCTGAATTGCTTGGCTACTTTTTTCACCGATAATAAACACCAAGTCTGCAAGAGAGAACATTTCACTCTCGTATTCCTGGAGTGTCGGCGGGATGCTTTTAATTGTGGGTAACTCATCCATGCAATCGTATATAACCGCCTGGGGTTGCAGGTTGCGGGTAAAGGCGATCGCTTTTGATGTACAATACCAAAAAATGTAATTGTCAATATGATTCTCTCGAAAAAAAGCATTGAGCAATTTCTGTAACTCTGCGTTGATCTTCTCCTCACTCAATCCTTTTGGCAGAGATGGAATCACCACCACTAAACCACTCTTGTCTTGTCTGACATCTAACCGCCCCATTAGTTGGTCAGTAAAAATTACCTGCTCGATAAAAAATACTCGCCTTTGTGAAGTACAGCGACTTAAAATGTGTTTTAATCTGGGGTGAACAGAATTACAACGCAAATTAGACAGGCAAACTATCTCAGGAGTCTCCGAAGTCAAGGTAGTAAAACTACAATCTATTGCCATATTTTCCTGAAAATACTTGGTATGTTTTTAAACGTAAAGTCACCTAAAGGTAAATGCAGATTTTATCTCATGTTCGGATAATCACTGATAATTTAAGTAAGTTGAATTCAGGAACCTATACGCGCCCAGCGCGGCTTCCCATAAAGCCCTGACGAGTCCAATCTTGGTGTGATAACTAACGAATTTCCCTGGTGGCAAAACAGCCTCTAGTTATAAAAGGTCTGGTCTGTACTTTTGCCAATAGTAAAGATTGCATTCATTGTCAGAATCAATCCTGGTGTTGAATTCCAAATCAGGTGAATTTTGCCAAATAATTGAACTAGGATTCACAGCAATAATCCAACCAGCTACTTTAACTCGTAAGCACAAATCTAAATCATCAAACTCAAGCCAAGAATCTTTAAAGAATCCAATATGCTGCACAACACAATGGCGTAATAGAAGTGATTTAGCCGCACAATTATCTACCTTAATATAAGGTTGATTTGGTAATAATTCCTCATTTAAGATATTGTGGTACTTGCCATATTTGGTTTTTGATAGTGGTTGCTCACCATTAATCAATCTCCCAAATTCTTGAATAGTTTGAGGTTCTTTTCGCTGATAAAGTTGAGAAGCTACTAAGCCGACTTCATCATGATTTTGTAAGGTTGTAATTAGTGTACTGAGAGCCAAAGGGTCTACACGCACATCATCATCAAGCAGCCAGATGTAATCATATTTAAGTTGACTCACATATTTTAACCCATAATAAAATCCACCAGATTTATCTAATTTTTCATCTGTGTGAATAACCTTAATATGATCAAAATTAAATTGTTCTAAATAAGCTTGAATCCTATTATCTGAAACCTTATCCACAATATATATATCAATTTTTGTCTGATATAATTTCAGTCTGCCAATATCTTCTAGCACAGAACATAGAGAATTGAAGTTATGATCAGTCTCAATAATAATTGCAACTTTCGTGATCTGCCTATGAGAGATATGGGTTTGTACCTCTGGTTGAGTTAAAAATCCTGAGAAATAAGATTTCACTTTTGCAAATCTCCAAAACGCCTATGTTGATTTTCGATAATTCTCAATCGACTAATGAACTTAAAATCTGCATTAAAAAAAATGCATAATAAAAGCACACATAGCTCAAAAATGTAACCTGTTGGTTTTTTTTACTCGTCTGCCTAAAGGGTGATCAGTTGCCAGCAATTAACGGGTAAAATGTAAAATAAGCTACACTTAAGCAGTTTTTGGGGATAATTTGGATCGTAAATTTGCTGTCAAATTGCCGACGACACAAGCATTACAGCACTAATCTTGACTCAGTTTTTGTGAGAAAAATATTTCAACAATTATCAGTTTCATTTGTAGGGTTTAAATCCTTTACCATACATCTGATAACTTTTCACTGATGATAAATTGAGCAAATTTAAATATGCTGTCTCCAAAACCCTTGTAGAGAAAATTCACTAGCCGACAGTTTGCGTGGTGTAGCCATAAGCTTCCCAAAGGATTATCGCTATATCTTTGTCTGAGATGTCTCAAAAAGCACTCTGAAAACCTCGTGAATTAAAAATCGGCGTAATTCATCGGTTGTTTCAGAATTACCCCGACTTTTGTTTGTGAGAAAGCATAGACGCACTCTTCGGCGCACTCCCAATTGTAAATTACCTTTTAACTACTTAAACCCTTGTAGGTTTCAAAAATAACCATGCTGTAAAGAAAGTAGCAGCAGTAAATAGTTGCGTCAAATCCAAAGCAGATAGATAGCCATCAGCAAAGGAAGCGATACTACGGTCTGTGATTCCAAATACCCAAGATGAAAGGCCAAACAGCCAAATTCCGTTCTTGAGATTACCTACAAATTGCTGAGAGTGTGATGGTTGCTTGTCTTTCATAATCTTTTGCTCCGTGGATAAAGAATCTGGTGCTTGATTAGTCAAAACTTATGGGGACTCCTGACTTTGAAGTTACACTTATATATATTAATAAATATTTCAGTTGCTTGACTTAACCACCTATGGGTACATCTGCTTGTCCTGACATTCCTCCTTTGGTTCTCTCGCTTCCGAAAGACTGTAATCTTTGATGCCGACTACGAGGACGGGCAAGATGCCCATCCCACAATATATTCAGTCAATGTGATTATACAAACGTAGATGTGTTTTACCTTGGTGAGTGATCGCATCTGGTGGGGCGTAGCCCATCGCACCTCCTCACGTAGCATTATTCGCTTATACTCCTAGTAGCAGGTTTTACTACACAAGCGATCGATGGCAGAAGACTCACAAGACCAGAACGTACCCATAACGCTGGAAACGGTTCGGAAACTACTTGATTCCAAGCTGATTAGCCTCGGTATTCCTGGGGCTTTTATTGGGGTTGCAATTGATTTTGCCCGCAAGTGGGAATGGGAAAAGGCCAGTTTGTGTATATTGGCTGCTGCTGGTGTCTGGTTATTCATCAAAGTTGGTAGCAAACTCAGTCCACGCATCGACAAACTACTGGACTGGATATTAGGTAACGCTGAAAGACTAGCTTTAGATTTATGGGCAAAGATAACCTCTGATTTTGAAGGCAAATATTATCAAAGATTAAAGTTTGACTGTCGGGAATATGAAATTAGAGGAATTAATCGCGGTGCGTTGCAATTAGAAAATGTGTTTGTTCCCCTAAAAATGGCGCAGACAGCAGCCGAACTGACGAAACAGGATATGATTCAGCCGCTAGTTAACCCACTGCAACAGCAAGAAATTGGCAACTTGCTAGTACAGATGAAAAGCAATGTCTCTTTTAAGCGGTTGGCTATTTTAGGTGCGCCTGGTTGTGGAAAGTCAACTCTTCTCAGACACATTACTTTGATGTATGCGAGACGCAAACAACGACGCTTACATCCTCAAGCGCCTAAATTAATTCCAGTGCTGCTGCAATTGCGAGATATTTACCAAGAAATTATTAACAATCCTGAGATACCTTTAGCAGAAGTCATTGAGAACGCAGTTAAGAAACTCCAAGCTAGTGAACCCCTACAACCGCGCCCAGGTTGGTTTGCTAAACAACTCCGACAAAATAAATGTTTAGTCATGCTGGATGGATTAGATGAAATTCCAGATGATAGTCAAAGACAAGATGTAAGTGCATGGGTTGACCGACAAATTAAAACAGAATATCCTAATAGTTGCTTTATTCTCACTTCCCGTCCAGAAGGTTATAAAAAAGCACCGCTAACAGCGAATGTCTACCAGTTAGAAGTACAGCCATTTACCCGTGAACAACGGGATAAATTTATTCAAGATTGGTCTTTGCACCGTGTCAAGCTTGAGTATAACAATAAAATAGATTTGGGAGTACGCGATCGCGCCAAAAAACAAGCTAATAATCTGATTGAGCAAATCGAAGCATCCTCATCTTTAAAATTGATGGCAAGGAATCCTTTATTGCTAAATATGATTGCCATCACCCACGAAACACACGGTAATTTATCTAATAAAAGAGTAGATTTATATAAAGATATTTGTCGGGTCTTGTTAGAAGGAAGGCAACGAGCTAAAGGTTTAAACACTCTTCTTTCTGCTGAACAGAAGCAAGTTGTTTTAAAGTCTCTTGCACTAGAGTTAATGCAACAAAATACCCAAGCATTTACTTTAGATGAATTTTCTAGCCGTGACAAGACATACAAGCAAGCTAAATCTCTGATTAAAGAAAAATTAGATAGGTTTCCCCAACAAGCAATTACGCCAGAAGACTTTATTAAAAAAGATGATTTGGGTGTGCGAGAGTTAATGAGTGAAAAGCAGCAAGAGGGAATCTATGAATTTGCTCATAAAACTTTTCAAGAATATCTTGCAGCCGTTGAAATTACAGACTTACAACCAGAACAACAAGAGAATTTATTAATAGCCGCATTTAATGATGAAACTAAGTTGGCTTGGTGGCGAGAAACCATCAGATTTTATGCAGCCCAAACAGATGCAAGTCAATTAATTAAAAATGCTCTAAAGTATGCAAATATATCTGTATTAACCCTAGCCTACCAGTGTAGCAAAGAAGCCCAACAAATTTCACCAGAGATAAAACAGCAGCTAACAGCTAAGTTAGAAACAGGTTTAGAGTCTGATGACTTAGATGAATTTACCTTAGCGGCTGAAGTAAAACTTGCTGACCGGATGAGTCAGTTAAATCATGATTTAGTAAGTTTAGAAAGTAATTCTGAACAAGAAAGCTTTGCAGTTGATACTAGTTATATAACTTGGACAGAATATCAACTGTTTTTAAATGAAACCAGTTCCCCAAGTACCTTGACTAATAAAAGACAAGCTCAACAGCCTGTAACTAATATTAGCTTTTGGGATGCTAATCGTTTTTGTGCTTGGTTGAGTTTAAGAAGTCGCCAAGAATTAGGTGAACCGGGAATTTGCTACAGGCCGTCACTAGAAAAAGATGAACAAAATGCTCATGGTAAAATTAACATTCAAATCAAACTCCTGCGATTTCAAGTACCTACTCGTTATGCACAACTCGCCTACTATCTAGCAGCAGTTATGTGGAAAGAGGCTGATGAGGAAACATTAAAAGTGATGCTGGAAGTAGCGGGACGGGAAAAACAAGGTTATCTGGAACTGGAAGACATTGAGCAATTTCCCTGTGAAGACTTGAAAATTATTGACAAACTGTGGGTTGATTATAGTAATGGATACTTTGGATTTAGTGTTCAGAAAAAAATATATCTTGAAGAGGGTGGAATCTTAGAAGGAAATCGAACAAGTTCGCCTTTTAAGAAGGTTCTTGCCCGATTCAGATGGATATATAAATCTTTTGGTGTTAGAGTTAAGGAAGATGATGAGGTTTTTTACAAAGCTTTTTGTCGCTTTGGAGATCGCGTGGGGTGGAGAGTGGAAAAGAAGTGGTTAAAACCTAGCGTTGATGTCACATCACATACCTCTGTGGAGGCAGGACACTTACCTAGTGTGATGACACTTGTGGGAAAGGATAGTAGGACAGGTTTATTTTGTGGTGTTATTCTCTCGCGTCGAGACTTGTAAAATGTAATAACATATAAAGCTTTCAGAAGTTTGTAAACATTTATAACATAACAGCCTCGTTTCCCACGCAATAATCAACATTTCATAAATCCCATACCTGGCGACCCCGTTGGGGAAGTCAAAAGTCAAAAATTTATTTTTTTAGCTTTTCTTTGGTCGTTAATATCGATTTAGTGCGATAATGCTCGAACTTAATTCATACTTTCAATCAGCAAAGCCTACTCTATTAAATAGAGGCGACTAAAAAAACCTGAAATTATGGCTCAAATCTTAGTTGAAAATTTAGACCCCTTGATTCTCGAAAAGCTAGAAAATCTTGCCAAACAAAACGGTAGGTCTTTGCAAGAGGAATTAAAACACATCCTGCAACAAGCGAGTGAAACAGCAACACACTACCACAGTGGCGGCGATATGGAAAAAGCTAGAGAAGCAGTAGCACGCGCGCAGGCAAGATATGCAGGACAAAATTTCAGTGACAGTACAGAACTCATCCGTGAGGATAGAGAACGGTGAGTAAGTATGTTTTAGATGCCAGCGTCAAGCCCATCCTTTCACTGCTAGACTAAATACAACCCTCACTCCTAAGCAAAGGTAGCTTTATGACCTCTGCAAGCAATCCAGCCACTGAAGAACTCACCCCTTTTCCTGACCATACCCAACTTCCTGAGTCTGATGGTACATTTGTGAAAAACTTTCAGGAACATCCCCAAAGCATTCTACTCACAGACTCCATTAAACCAATACTGCAAAAACTTCACCCCGATGGGCAATACTGTATTGGTCAAGATAGCGGTATTTACTGGCGCATGACTGACCCCCCAGAAAAAGGAGCAGAAGCTCCTGACTGGTTTTATGTCCCGAATGTACCGCCTTTACTGGATGGACAAACACGACGCTCTTACGTGCTGTGGCGAGAATTTATTGCCCCTTTGATTGTTTTAGAATTTGTCTCTGGGGATGGTAGCGAGGAGCGAGACAAAACTCCTTGGAAGGGGAAATTTTGGATTTATGAGCAGGTGATTCGTCCTCCCTTCTATGGCATTTATGAAGTGAAAAAAGCCAGTATAGAAGTCTATCACTTAATTGAAGGACAGTATCAGCCATTACCAGCAAATGAGCGTGGGCATTATGCCATACCTCATTTGGGAGTTGAGTTAGGTATATGGCAGGACTCATATCAGAATATGGAATTACCCTGGCTGCGCTGCTGGGATTTGCAAGGTAATTTGTTGTTGACTGGTGAAGAAAGAGCCGAACAGGAACGCCAAAGGGCTGAACGCTTAACAGCACAATTACGTGCTTTGGGTATTGAACCAGAAGCGTGAGCAAGAGGCAAGGGAGCAGGGAGAAGAGGCAGGGGAGCAGGGAGCAGGGGGGAAATTTCTTGAAGTCCCCCTTTTTAAGGGGGATTTAGGGGGATCAGATCACTTGTGTGTACACCGTAGCCAATCAGGGAGGGCAAGACTTGTACTGAGCTTGTCGTTCGCGTAGCGTCTCGTAGAGAAGTATGCCCACCCCACAAGATAGATAATTTATTAATTTTAGTTAATGACTGCAATCCAAATTCAAAATCAACCGCATCTCGAACAAGTGCAAGAACCATCTCCACCATATTTAGGGCTGGTTTGTATTACTATATCTAAGCAGGTGCGCTTTCGGGCTATGACACGCACGCGTTACTTAAAACTCTCTCTCAAAGAACGCGAAACTGTTTTAAGAGAACTTTATCAAGATAACTTGCAGCGCTTAGATACAGCATTGTCTTTTTGTCAGCAAAATAATATTCGCCTGTATCGCATGACTTCGGCTTTATTTCCCATGAGTGACATGGAAGACGAAATTGGCGCAAATATATTAGAGGAAATGAAGGCGGATTTGAGTAAAATTGGTCAAAAGGCGCAAGCATTGGATATTAGAATGGTGCTTCACCCAGATCAATTTGTAGTGCTGAGTTCTGATTCTGCTGAAATTGTGAAAACAAGTATCAAAATTTTAGCACGACACGCGCGGACACTTGATTTGCTGGGCTTACCTCGTTCTCCTTGGTCATTGATGAATATTCACGGTGGGAAATCTCAACGCCCAGCAGAACTGATTCAGGTAATCTCAGAATTGCCAGCAGAAATTAAAAATCGTTTAACTCTAGAAAATGATGAATACGCTTATAGTTCTGAAGAAATTTTAGCCGTGTGTGAGCAAACTGGTATACCAATGGTGTTCGATGCTCATCACCAAATTTGTCATGAAAAATTAGATAGTTACGATCATCCCAGTGTAGCCGCTATGTTCTACGCAGCACGAGAAACTTGGGCTAACCCAGATTGGCAATTAGTTCATATTTCCAATGGTGAAACGGCTTTTAATGACAGAAAGCATAGTAATTTAATCACCGCTATGCCCGAAGTTTACCACCAAGCCCCCTGGATAGAAGTGGAAGCTAAACACAAAGAAGAAGCGATCGCACATTTGCGCTCTTGGTGGCTTATGGGACAATGATCTCACTTAAAAAAACACTTTGCGCCTCTGCGCCTTTGCGTGAGATAATTAAAAAATATGGCGATCGCTATTGATTTTGGTACAAGTAACACCGTAATTGCTCGTTGGAACCCCGTCACCCAACAGCCGGAAACCCTGACTATACCGGGTTTATCAATTCAGCAAAGTCTCAACCCCCCACTAATTCCCAGCCTAGTGTATATAGAAGATGCAACACAAAGTAAAGTTTTAGTAGGGCAAGAAGTACGCGATCGCGGTTTTGATCTCAAAAATGACACGCGATTTTTCCGCAGCTTCAAACGGGGAATTGGTGCGGATATACAAGGTTTCTTACCAGAAATAGATGGCGAAAATATCACCTTTGAGCAAGTAGGGCAATTATTCCTCACACAGGTAATTGAAAAACTAGCACCCATGCAAGGCGGGTTAGATTCTCTAATCTTAACAGTACCCGTAGACAGCTTTGAAGCTTATCGTCACTGGTTAGGCAAAGTTTGTCAAGCCCTCCCCGTGGAAAGAGTGCAGATGGTAGATGAACCAACAGCCGCCGCTTTGGGTTACGGTTTAGCAGACCAAGAAATTCTCTTGGTAATTGACTTTGGCGGTGGGACATTAGACTTATCCCTGGTACGCTTGGATCAAAGTGTGCAGAATCAAAAGCCTGTGGGATTTCTCCTCAAATGGGGTAATAAATCTCTCGGCGACAATTCACGACAAAAAGCTAAAACAGCACGTGTACTAGCTAAAGCAGGGCAGAATCTCGGCGGTACTGATATTGATGCTTGGTTAGTAGATTACTTTGCCAAAACTCAAGGACTAGCGGTAACTCCCTTGACGACAAGATTAGCCGAACGAATCAAAATTCAGCTATCAACCCAAAACCAAGCGAGTGAAGTTTATTTTGACGATGAGAATTTTGAAAGCTATGAATTGTCACTGAACCGCGAAGTTTTAGATAATATTCTCAAAGAACAAGGATTTTTTACCCAATTAGATGAGTCGATGACGAGTCTATTACAGCAAGCGCGACGACAGGGAATAGAAGTTGCAGATATTAACGCCGTGTTGTTAGTTGGTGGGACTGTGCAATTACCCGCAGTGCAGACATGGGTAAAACAGTATTTTCAGCCGGAAAAAATTCGCTGTGAACGTCCTTTTGAAGCGATCGCTCAAGGTGCGTTACAGTTAGCCCAAGGCATGGAAATCAAGGACTTTCTCTATCATAGTTACGGTGTGCGCTATTGGGATCGCCGCAACCAGCGCCACAATTGGCATTCTATTATTAAAACTGGTCAGGCTTACCCCATGAGTGAGCCAGTGGAATTAGTTTTAGGCGCATCTTTAGAAAATCAACCCAGCATTGAATTAATTATGGGGGAACTGGGAACTGACACAGCTAGTACCGAAGTTTATTTTGATGGCGATCGCTTAATTACTCGTCGCCGAGAAACAGGTACAACCACTGTTAAACCCCTGAATGATCAAGCCGGTGCGAGAACCATCGCTCAACTGACACCGCCAGGATTTCCGGGAAGCGATCGCATTAAAATATTGTTTCAAGTGGACGAACAACGTTTTTTACGCATCACAGTTGAGGACTTATTAACCAATGACACGCTTTTAGAAAATCAACTTGTCGCCCAGTTGAGTTAGCTGTGGGAGTGGGGAGGAAGAGGCAGGGGTGCAGGGTGCAGGGTGCAGGGGAGAGAAGACGGTAACTTCCCAATGACTAATGACCAATGACTAATACTCCCTGATCTGCATCCAATGTGGCTAATACACCAACTGGTAAAGCTGCATTGGGACTGTCATGACCAAAGGGTAAATCTGATACAATAGGAATGCCCAAATCACCCAAGCGATCGCGTAGGACTTGTTCAACACTGAAGCTAGGCACATTTGGCGGTGGTTCGCATTGAGTAAAGCTTCCTAATGCAATACCACGGACTTTTGACAAAACACCACTTAAACGCCACTGAGTCAGCATTCTGTCAATGCGGTAGGGTGCTTCTGTGACATCCTCCCATGCCAAAATGACATTATCCAGATGTGGTAGTATAGATGTAGCTAAAAGATGAGTTGTTACCGTAAGGTTACCTGGGAGTAACAGACCACTAGCAATTCCACCGCCCCAACCACAACCCACCAGAGGACGAATCGGGCGACCTTCTACAAAATCGAATAATCGCTCAATCGACCAATCTGTTTCATCTGCTAGAGTCGTCATTACAGGAGCATGAACACTGGAAATACCTGCTGTGTAAAGACTCCATAACAAAGCTGTAATGTCAGAAAAGCCAATCAGCCATTTTGGTGGTGCTGAATTGAGATCCCAATTCCAATTTTCTAAAATCCGGGTGCTACCAAATCCGCCCCTGGTGCAGAGAATACCCCGACAATCTGGATCTGACCAGGCTGTGCTTAGTTGTTCGCGACGAAACTCGTCTTTTTGAGCTAAATATCCCCATTTATCAGCCAGTTTTGGCATAATTTCCACTCGGTAACCACGCGATCGCCAAATTTCTACACTCCGCCCAAATGCTTCAAATTCTCGCAACGCACCACTAGGAGCAATTACTCTTAATAAATCACCAGGTTGTAGAGGTGGGGGTAATATCTTAGATTGCATAAATAATTTACTAGGATTCAAAACTACAGATAAACCAAAATCAAAAAAGTAATTGTTAGGAGCTAGAAATCATAACTCTAACTCATAACTAATATAAATTTTCTGTTAGTATAATATATACTTGACTTTTTAGATAATTTGGTGTGCAATTACCCCGAATAAATATTATTTATTTGAGAACCTTGTGGTCAGGACTTATCATCAAAAATTGACCAGCCATAGATGAGAAAATTAGCAAATATCTCAATTTCTCAGCTAATTTAGGGAATAATAAATATGGCAAGATTGCTATAACTAGTAATTTGCAGGACAACTATGAAAATGGTTGTTACCGACGAGGAGTAGAATAATATTACCTAAAAGGCAAAGGATTTGAATTATGCTGGCTACGCGTAGCATTACAAATGCCAACGAGCTAAATCTGCGATTAGAGTCAACTTTGCAAGAATTACCTCTGTGGAAGATTCAGATTGAGCTAGAACGCCCAGTAAATGAATTGACTAAACTTTTTGAGCTAGAACCTCTACTCCCAGGAATTATTTTGACTAGAAATAATTCTTACGCGGGAATGATGTCGCGTTCGACATTTTTTGAACATATGAGCCGTCCCTATAGTTTTGGGCTTTTTTCTAAGCGCCGGATCGAACATCTTTATAACTTTCTCCGGCCAGAGATATTTATATTGCTGGGAAAGATACCCATTGTGGAAGCTACTCAGAGAGCGTTGGAGCGATCAGCGAAACTTGTTTATGAGCCAATAATAGTTTCAAATGAATCGGAAAATCATGGATTACTTGATTTTCATCAGCTACTATTAGCTAACACCCAAATTCATACCTTAACCCTGTCTCAGTTACAGCGTGTAGAGGAACAATCCAGAGTAGCCAAGGCAGGCTTTGATGATCTTCAGCACAACTATACCCGATTACTACAGCATGACAAAATGGCGGCTTTAGGTCAATTAGTTGCTGGTATTGCCCACGAAATCAACAACCCAGTTAATTTTATTAGTGGTAATCTGGTTCATGCTAAGGACTACAGTCAGAAATTACTTCACCTCATCAGCCTGTACCAACAGTACTATCCTGATCCAGTAGCAGAAATTCAAACTGAGATTGATGAAATTGAACTGGAGTTTTTAACAACAGACCTGCCTAATCTCGTTAATTCAATGGATATGGGCTGCGATCGCATCCAGCAGATCGTGCGCTCGTTAAAAAATTTTTCCCGCCTGGATGAAGCTGACAAAAAAACAGTTGATATCCATGAAGGTATTGATAGTACCCTGCTAATTTTACAAAGTCGCCTCAAAAAGCCAAAAACCAGTGAGAACATTACCCTGGTCAAAGAATACGGAAATCTGCCTGCGGTGGACTGCTACCCTGGGCTACTCAATCAGGTATTTATGAATATCTTAAATAATGCCATAGATGCTTTAGAAGAGTCGATAGTCAAGGGTAAAAAACATCATCCTCTCGTCATTAAAATTTCGACTCAAGTCATTGGCGGAAACTGGATAGAAATTCATATCACTGATAATGGGACTGGCATACCAGAGAATGTAAAGAAGCGATTGTTTGACCCATTTTTTACGACTAAATCCGTCGGTAAAGGAACTGGCTTGGGACTATCTATCAGTTATCAAATTGTGGTGGAAAAACATGGTGGGCAACTAAACTGTGTATCTATTTTTGGGAAAGGAACTGAGTTCATTATTAAAATACCACTCGCAAAGAACTAGTACCGCCGTGAATTCAAAAGTCAAAAAGTTGATTATATAGGCTTTTGATTGATTTTAAATAATCTGTTTATTTACGCCGTGCTGTACTAGTAAAGCCAGTAAAAAGGCAAAACTCAAATGCTCGCCAGATATTAAATGAATATTTAGATGTATGTAGTCACAAATAAATGCCAAACTGTACTTAGTTTGAACGAATTTTGTTTTATTACAGTCAAAACATTATGTTTAAAAAATTGGGACTTAGTGTGCTGCTACTGGCAGTTATGGGAAATTTAGCCTGGACATCGAGTACTAGGGCCAGTTTCCAGGGAAAGCTTACCGTGGAAATTGATGGATTGAGAAACACAGAAGGACAGGTTTGTGTGAGCATATTTGGTAATAGTCAAGGATTCCCCAGCAATAGCGATCGCGTACTCAAAAAACAGTGTACGAAGATTGCCGACAACTCCTTAAAAGTTACTTTTGATAACTTACAAGCTGGTAGTTATGCTGTTGCCGTTATCCATGATCAGAATAAAGACCAAATCCTCAATCGTAATAACCTTGGTATGCCCATCGAAGGCTTTGGGTTTTCCCGAAACCCAGAAGTTCGCACCAGTCCTCCTAAATTCAGGGATGCCGCTTTTTTGTTAGCAGGCCCAAATACAGTTATCCAAATCCAGTTGAAATATTTATAACTTCTTCTGTTCTGGCTTTTTGCGATGATCTTCAGGTAGACTCGGCTGATTGGGTAAAACCCGCATTTTATTCATCTGATTCAGCGCATACTTGGCCGTAGTTTGCACATCAGCATCCTGGTCTTCCAGCGCGTGGGCTAACATCTGGCTCATTTGAGTCATCATGTCATAAACGCGAGTTAGGTCACGGATGGCATTTTGCCGCACTTGTGGACTTTCATCTTGTAATGAAATCGCCAAAGCACGGTTCATTGGTTTGAGTGCGCGAGCGTTAATTTCTGCCAAAGATGCCAAAATTAAACTGCGTTGTTGAGAATCAGCATCAATCATCAAGTCTACCAGTGGCTGAATTGCCCGTGAGTCGCCTTGCTGACCCAAACTCCAAATAGCCTTGCGCCGCTTGGTGCGATCGCTACTACGTAAGTCCTGAATCAGTTCATCAATAATACTCAGTTTAGCCAGACGGGAAGTTGTTTCAGGTGGTAATACTGATGTGGGAATTGATGTTTTTCCTGTTTGTGGATTAATGACAGATACATGATTCTCCTGCGGGGTTGAGTTGTTTTGCAACTCTGGCGACGGTTGCTTGGTCTGGTTTTTGTGACCAGGACTCGAAGCTTTAAATTCAGTAGTTGTCGATTGTGACTCAACTTTGCTTTGACGATACCATCTCAGCAAGAACAGTAGAGCGCCAATACTTCCGAGAATTCCCAGACCCAATAATGACCACCAAAGAAACCCTCGCTGGCTCGGTTGCGGCTGTTCTGCTTGCGGCTGTTCTGCTTGCGGCTGTTCTGCTTGCGCCAGAGTATCAACAGAAGAGGCGGCAAAGAAATTTTTTTCTGCCGCAGCTGCTTTCAGACTCTGCCTAGTTGTCACATCAGCATAGCCATCTGTTCTTTTTAAATTTCGGAATCTCTGAAACTGAACTACAGCATTTTGGGTATTTTTCCCATACAGTCCATCTATCGCATCATCGTAGTATCCTAAATCCTTTAATTTGGTTTGCAATCCCTTCACCTCTGTCCCTTGACTACCGGGTATAAGAAAAGTCGGGAGGGCAGAGATTGTTGAACTTGCTTGGGCAATTTCTGGAGATGCTAAGTTAGATGTTGCCGTACTTGCGCGATGTGGGTAAAAACCCAGGCAAGTAAAACAAGTAAAAATCAGAATTGAGGAATGGCATGGCCTCATATTGTCAGTTTCAGCCTGAATGTGCTATTGAAGTTATCGATTCCACAATAACTTTAAGATGTTCAAATGTTAACTTTTAAGGTAACAGAAAAAACATTAAACTTACTAATTTATTTATGAGCGGATGCTTCTAAGACTGGTGATTGCTGTGTAGTTTGTTCTTTCTCACTCACTTTGTGATCCTGTCCCGCCAATTCATTGCGCTGGTTAATGAGATATATACTGATTAAAGTCAGTCCTACTCCTACCCACTGCAAGGGACTGAGAACTTCCGAGAGGAAGAGATTGCCAAATAAGAGGGCAAAGACGGGAGTCAGAAAAGTCAGAGAACTGAGACTGGTCAAACTACCACTAGAAGCAAAGTAAAAAAATAATCCGTAGGCGATCGCACTCCCAAAAACTGTAGCATAACCCAAAGCCATCCACTCAGATGTTGCCAGATTCTGCCACTGGTGCGATTCTGTCACTGCGGAAATTCCCCACAACGGCAATCCGCCCAAAATCATGTGCCATCCCGTAGCGGTTACCGGATCAGCATATTTACACACAAACCGAATCATCACTGTTCCCGCAGCCATTGAGAGGGCAGCTAACAGCATTAACCATTCACCACTAGCAAACAAATCTTGCCATTCGCCCATAGTGAAATTGACGTTGGCATCAAAAAAGTGAAGAATCCACTCATCGGGCAAACCAATTAAACTGATGCCGAGGATTCCCAATCCTAATCCCAGCCATCCCCACAAACCAATATGTTCTTGGAATAGCCACAACGACAACAAAGCCACCGCCAACGGTTGGGAGTCAATCATCACAGAACCTAAACCAGCAGTCGTTCTGACTAATCCCTCCGCCAAAAAGCCTTGAAATAAAGCCCCATCGATCAAGGCAAATAAAATAATCCACAGCCATGCTGACCAACCTTTGGGTTGGGGTTTATCCATATATGCTGCGGCTATCAAAATTAACACCCCAGCGGGTAGCAATCGCACACCAGCCATAAATAGGGGTGTAGTGTGGGGTATAACTCCTTTCATCGCCACCATTGCCGTTCCCCACAGGAAAAACGGGGCGATTAACAGTAAGGGCGCTAAGGGAAATTTCGATGCACTGAGTTTCAGTTGCATGGGTTTGCTGATGCCTTTGTTTAACAAATGCCAAAATTAGTTTACCCAATTTTACCGAAAATAGTGGGTTTAAAGCCTCGTCCTTCTAGGACGGCTTTTTATTTGGACATTTATTAATTTATCTTTCATTGTAGCGATAGTTAAAAATAATGTATGATGTACCCAGGAGGTGATAAAAGTGTTTAACCTAACCTACGAATTTAAACTCAAGCCGACTCAAAAACAATCGAATACTTTTGAGCAATGGCTTGAGATTAATCGTCGAGTCTATAACTATGCTTTGCGCGAACGTAAAGATTGGTATAAATCTCGCAGTTGTCAGGTTAATGCTTGTTCCCTCCGTCGTGAATACATCATTCGGTCCGATACTCCCCGTCCCACCTACGCTAGTCAATGCAAATCATTAACTGAAGCCAAAAGGACTAATCCTGATCTAAAATCTGTACAATCTCAGGTCTTGCAACAAACGTTAAAACGACTTGAAACCGCATTCACAAGTATGTGGGAACAAAATCATGGATTTCCTAGATTTAAAAAATCTGGAAAGATGCGTAGTTTTGTCTTCCCGCAAATGAAGGGGGATAAATTAAGTGGTGGGAGAATTAACCTACCTGTGATTGGTTGGGTTAAATTCCGACAATCCCGTTCAATCCCAGATGGGGGAGTGATGAAACTTGCACGTGTAGTCAAGCGTGTTTCTGGGTGGTACGTCATGTTAACTATCCAGTGGGATGTTAGTCTACCCCAACCCATGCCACACGGGGAAGCAGTAGGAATAGATGTCGGACTAACAAATTTTATTGCCACTTCTCATGGTCTTTTAGTCAAGCGTCCGAGGTTTTTTGTAGATGCCGAACGCCAGCTGAAATTGCTGCAACAGCGTGTCTCCAAAAAGCGATTAGGCTCGAACAATTGGAAAAAAGCACAAAAGAAAGTTGCTTCATTGCATGAGTACGTTGCTAATTGTCGTAAAGACTGGCACAGAAAGCTGTCTCATCAAATTTGTGACAGCGTTGGCATGGTGTTTGTTGAGGATTTAAATTTAGTTGGTTTGTCCCGTGGAATGTTGGGTAAACATTGCTTGGATGCTGGATTCGGTCAATTCTTTAATATCCTCGAACAAACTTGTTTTAAACGTGATGTCTATTTCCAAAAAGTAGATGCGCGGAAAACAAGCCAAATCTGTCCCAACTGCGGAATTAAGACAGGAAAGAAAGAACTTTCACAACGTACTCATGTTTGCTCAAATTGCGGCTATACGACTGATAGAGATGTTGCAGCCGCTCAAGTAGTCGCAATACGTGGACTTGCAGCCGTAGGGCATACGGTCAAGATGCTTGCTGAGGGTAAATTCATTGGAATCCCCGTGAAGCAAGAATCCTCGTGCCTTTAGGTCGAGGAGTGTCAACGAACTATGAGTGTTTGTGTTCGCCTTAGCATCTGGGAAGGAGAAGAGAAGAAAATTGTTAGCGAAGCGTACACAGCGCTGCGAGTATTTTGGATTAATTCCGCCCTGAAGGAGCGGGGGTTGTACCGAAAATTCCCAATCCAAAATCTAAAATCCAAAATCTAAAATTTTTCGGTCATTTTGCTTCCAGTTCTGCATCAAGTTGCTGGGAATATTCCTCATCTGTGCCAAGTTCACGACGTTCCACAAATTCCATATTTATAGTAGACAGCAGTTCGTTACTCGCCTCAAAGTCTGCATGGAGTTGCTGATTATAGTCCTCAATTCCAGTCTCTATATAAGACAGTAGTTCTTCTGTATTCGGTTTGTTTTTATACATATCAGCAAATTTTATGCAAGAGTGTTCAAGAGGCTCAATCTCCCCAATAACTATTGTGGCTTTCTCCAACTGCTTTTGGAGAAATTGCTCTTAACTTCTGTCAAATTATAGATGCCTAAGTAGGTGCGTTAACTAAATGTAACACACCCAAACGTCTAATTTAAACTATATCCTAGCAAAAGGAATTTGTTTGACATACCTCCTCTTCCTGAATGCTACGGTGTACATACAAGTCCTGCCTGTCTGCGTTTGAGCCTGTTTAGCCCCCTAAATCCCCCAAGTTTGGGGGACTTTGAAAATTCTTGTTCCCCCAGAATTGGGGGTTAGGGGGCGATTCGATCACTTGTGTGTACACCGTAGCTTCCTGAATGAGAGAGGATTCCTTAACGCTTCATTGGGTCGATGCTACCGAAATAGTCTTACCATCCCTCGACGTTCATTTAAAGTCTCCCAATGCCCTATGGCGACTAGATTTATTTTACCAGAAAGCCGTCTTAAAAAGATGGGGCTTGTATCCCGTTATTCTTGGTCAAATTTGCCAAGAGCTTAATTTTAAACTCATCCTCAAACACTGGTTTTTTATAATCTAAACTCCAGAGTTCTAAGGCGCATTCATCATCAGGTTTTGAAGGAAAAATCAACATTTTAAATTCCTGGCTATCAGGATGATATTCACAGTTGACACGGGCAATCGCCCCAATTTGTCGCCTATCCAATGCAACTGCCAATCTCAACAGCGCACTTAATTGGCTGACTATTTGTCGATGTTCTTTACTCAGCAAATTCCGGTAATTTTCGTGTTTCTTCTTGGGCTGTGATTTACGGTGATAACGCGCTAAATTAGCAATGATTTCAATCTCGGTTTCGGTATAGCCGAGTAATTCACTATTGCGAACTAGATAGTAGGAATGCTTGTGGTGAGACGAATGGCTAATATAATGCCCGCAATTATGTAAGATGGCCGCAGCCCATAACATTTGTCGCTCGTTGACTCCCCAATTGTGTAACTTCCCTTGGGTTTGGTCAAATAAACTCATGGCAAATAAGGCCACGCGATCGCTATGTTCTAAATTGATATGATACTTGTCAGCCTGTTTCAGAACACTCCGTTGACGCACCGAACCTTGATAGCGCAGTCTATCTTCAATCAAACCGTGGGCTAGCATCCAGTCCACAATCACGCCTTCCCGGAGAGCGCGTCCGCACACCGTCACTGAATCCACACCTAACAAAGTCATGGCTTCCTGTAAAATGACAGCGCCAGCCAAGATCACTTCCGATCGCTTATCTGGCATACCGGGTATATTAGCAATCTCCGAGTTAGTCATTTTCCGCAAGCGATATACCCAATTCTGCAAGTCCTTCAGGCTGAACTCGTAACCATTAAGGGTAGAAGGTACAGTATCTAAATTTTCTCGTGCGTGAATCATGGCCAGGGTTTCGATCGTCCCGGAGGTTCCCACCAAACGAGGAGATTCACCTAACTGGATATTTGCTAGCACATCCTCCACAGAACGTTCTAGCATCCCACGTGTGTAGGCTTGCAGGTATTGAAACTCGGCATCGCTGATGGGGTCTTTAGTGATGTACTCGCTGGTGAGTCTGACTGCACCCACTTTTGTACTGGTGAGACTGCGGGCTTCTTGACTGTCCCCCAAAATTAATTCTGTAGAACCACCGCCAATATCAACCACGATATGGGGTTGGTTGTTAAATTCCATCCCCGACAGTACACCAAGGTAGATGCGTCGCGCTTCTTCTTGACCAGAAATCAAGTCAACGCTTAAACCTAATTCGTCTTCTACTCTGTGCAGAAAATCTTTACCATTGGGGGCTTCTCGCACAGCGCTAGTTGCTACTGCGATGATTGTTTCAGCTTTGGCTGTTTTGGCAACTTCTTGAAAGCGTTTGAGGGCGGTAATCGCCTTGTCAATGATTTCTGGTTTCAGTTCTCCAGTAGCGATATCACGATTACCCAGTCTGACGGTTTCTTTTTCTTTGGCAATAATCCGAAACGATGGTAGCGTCGGGTCAATCTTTACTACTACCATGTGCAGGGAATTAGTTCCCATGTCAATGGCAGCAATAATCCGGTTTTGCTTAACTGGTTGAGTGCTAACACTTTCCCAGCTAGCTGAAACTAAATTCAGCATCTAGTGTTCTCTCAATAAAGGAAGGACTTTAAAAATGTAGTGCATCGGGGTGTTTAGGACTGTAGATATTCAATAAATGTATTCTGAGTCTGACTATGTGCAAAGGCTATGTGATCTCAGAATAGATACCTGAATACCGACCAATTCGGCGAATAACTGCAAAAAGACTTAAAAAATTGTGTTTGGGCGATCGCCAAGGAGATTCAGACACAAACGGATAAGTAGGTTGGCGTAAATAAAGTTAACTGGCTAGGGTCGTCATTTGTCCTTAGCCCTTCGGCTACGCTCAGGGTAAATCATGGTCATTAGTCACATTGGGAAGTCACAATTTTTCCCCCCTGCTCCCC